>JAIDUY010000531.1 GCA_029059965.1 Muribaculaceae bacterium | reverse complement strand
ACGTGTATGTCAATGTAGCGGCGATGTGCCTCCAGCGAGACTCTCTCGCGCGGCATCAGCGAGGGCTCCTCGCACTTGACGGTCACGATGCCGTGGCCGGCGTCGCCTATTTCTATACTACCTTTAACAAACTCTTCGCCATAATGTTCAAGCAGCCAACCGATAGCCAATGCCATCGACGGGCTCAGCGCCGAGTAGCGCGCTGCATCGGCCACATTGCAGAGTATCATTGGCCGGGAGCCTCCGTAATCTCCGTGTCGGACAATATCTCGTCGTCGAATTCGAGGGGCAGCTCCGAGCGACGCGCCTGCTCGATGCGGCGGTTTCGCCAGCACTTGCGGCACACGGCCACGTAGCGGTCGTCGCCGCCGATTTCGACCTGTGCGCCTTCGTTGACGATGTTTCCGGCGGCGTCGATACGGGCGTTGACGATGGGCTTGTGTCCGCCGTTGCAGGTGCGCTTTATCTCGTCGATGGTGTCGGCAATTTCTAACAGGCGGCGCGAGCCCGCGAAGAGATGGCTCTGGAAGGCGGTGCGCAGTCCGAAGCACACAACGTTGCTGCCGAAGTCGTCGACGACGCGCGACAGCTGGTCGACCTGCTGCTCGGTCAGGAACTGGGCTTCGTCGATGAGGTACCAGTCGACGATACGGTTGTCCTTGCGGTAGAGCTCGCGGGCAAGGTCGTAGAGGTTGGTGTGTTGATAGATCCAGCGGCACTCGCGCTCGATGCCGATGCGCGAACGGATTACGTTGTTGTTCTCGCGGGTGTCGACAACGGGCTTGAGGCACATATAGTCCATGTGCCGCTCCTCGAAATTATAGGCTGTGGTAAGCAGTAGCGCCGTCTTGGCCGAGCCCATGGTTCCGTAGCGGAAATACAACTTTCCTTTTCTGTACATAAGTAGGCTTTGATATGTTTGAGAGAGGCCTTTGGCTTATGTCAGGCCTTTGGAATGGCGATGGAGGTCTCGATAGTCTCGACATCGGCTGCGAACTGCTTTTCGCGGGCCAGACGGTCCTCGACGCACTGCACTCCGTGGATGACGGTGGCATGTGTGCGGTCCAGACGCTGCCCTATGGTCGTGAGAGGCATCTTGACGAGTTTCTTGGCAAGGTACATCACCACATGACGGGCATCGGCTATCTCGCGCTTGCGTGTCTTGGTGAACAGCAGGTCGGGGGTAATTTTGAAATGGGAGGCCACGGCCTCGGTCACCATTTCGAAGTTGACCTGACGGCGCTGTATCTTGACGGCGTTGGACATGACGCGGCGGGCAAGGTCGACCGATATCTCGCGGTTCATCACCGTGGCATGGGCAAGGAGCGAGGTAACGATACCTTCGAGCTCGCGGACGTTTTCGGTGACGTTGGCTGCGATATACTCAAGGACATCTTCGGGCAGCACCACACCGTTCTGCTCGGCTTTCTGACGAAGCACGTCGCGGCGCAGGTCGATGTCGGGACGGCCGAGTTCCACCTGCATGCCCCACTTGAAGCGGCTGAGAAGTCGCGCCTCGAAACGTTCCATTTCGGCCGGAGCGCAGTCGCTGGACAGTATTATCTGGCGGTCGTGCTGGTGGAGGTGGTTGAAGATATGGAAGAATATGTTCTGTGTGCCGGGTTTGCCCTGCAGGTCCTGGATGTCGTCGATAATAAGGGTATCGATGCTCTGGTAGAAGTGGAAGAAGTTGTTGATGTTGTCCTTCCACTGTGCCGCGGTGTACTGGCTCTCGAACAGACGGGCGGTGACGTAGAGCACACGCGCCTGCGGGTTACGCTCTTTGACGCGGATACCGATCGCCTGTATGAGATGGGTCTTGCCTACGCCCGAGGGGCCGAAGACAAAGAGGGGATTGAATGTCTTGAGCGAGGGATTGTCGCCGATGGCTTCGCCTATGGAGCGGGCAATCTTGTTGGATTCGCTCAGACAGTAGTTCTCGAAGTTGTAGCGGGGGTTTAGCTGCGGGTCGAAGTCGCGGTCGCTCGGTGCCTTGAACGGATTGGCCGACTCGACTTTGCTCTGTGCCATGATGGTGGCCGACGGAGATGTGCTCTTCTGGAGCACCGACGAGCTCGGATCGGTCTGGACCGTGAGGGTGCGGTAGTAGACCTGTACTCCCTCACCGAAGATTTTCTTGATGCCGGCGCGGAACAGCGACTGGTAGCGACGCTCGATTTCGTCGATGATGAAGTTGCTGGACACCTGGAGAATCAGGTAGGCAGGCGACGCATCGGATGCCACGACATACTTCTCGAGCTGTATGTCGCGGAACAAGGTGTCGTACTGCTCGGGCTCGATGTTGTCGCAGATAAACTGACTGCATCTTGCCCAGAGCTCCTGATGCGCTGATTGGTCCATTTAATGCTTAAGGCTATTTTTGACGATTGCAAAATTCCGACTTTATTTTCACAAAAACAAACGTGAAAATATTTGGAAAATCAAAAAACATTGCAACATGCCGTTGCTCAACACTTTATACAAAGTGCCTCCCGAGCCGCAGGCTTACGTCTCAATATAATTACAATCTACTTATTTTCAACACTTTGAAATCGGGCATCAAAATCGCCCAATATCTTCGTCCAAGTCTGCAAGCGCTTGCAGAGGCTAATCTTGCGCCCATGCGGGTTAAAAAAACAGACGGGGGCTTATTTAGAAGGCTTCTAAATAAGCGCCCGTCTATGCCGTGCTTCGCAATCAGAGAAGCTTGATGCTGATATAGCGTTTCGGGTTGCGCTTGATGTCGACGAAGAGGCTGTCGAGCGACATCACCGTTGCATTTATATTATTGTATAGCTCGGGGTCGCTGGTGAGCCTTCCGATGGATGAGTCGGGATTGTTGAGCGCTGCCGTGAGCTGCTCGAGGTTGGCTGCTGTGCGATTGAGCTCGTTCATCAGGCTGTCGACCGGTGCTTCGGCAAGAGCCGCGCTCACGACGGTGAGGTTGCCTGTTATGGTGTCGACGTTGGTTGTGATGCTGTTGACATTCTGCACCGTCGGGGCGAGAGCTTCCATCAGGGAGCGGAGCGAGCGCACGGATGCGTCGAGCTCGAGAGTGATGTCGTCGATGCGGCGCACCGAGGTGGCCAGCGCAGGGTCGGACACAAGTGTGTTGAGGCTGGTGAGGAGGGTGTCGACTTTGGGGATGACGGCGCTGACGGCAGGCATGATGGTCTCGTTGACGCTGCCCATGAGACCGGCGTTGACAGAGCCCGGCACTGTGTCGCCGACAGCATAGAAGCCCTCGGAGGCATCGCCGAGGCGCAGCACTATCGAGGCTGTGCCGAGAAGGTCGGAAGAGATGACGGCCTGTGTGTTGCGCGGCAGGCGGAGTTCCTTGTCGACGCTGAATTCGACCACGACATTGCCGGGATTGTCGAACTGGTACTTTATGTTTCGCACCAGACCGACCTTATAGCCGTTGAGTGTCACGGGCGCCGATGTGGCAAGGCCTTCGACGTTGGAATAGCCGGCATAGTAGTAGTTGGCGGCCTTGAAGATGTTGACGCCCTTCAGAAAATTGATTCCGAAAAACAGCAGGACAAGGGCAAGCGTCACCATCAGTCCCACCAATATTTCCTTACGCTTCATGTGTTGAATATATCGTTGTGTTTGCGTTAGTATTCTGCTTAATTCATAATTGAAAAAGGAGTGTTATTGTTCGCCGCCGCGCGCAGATGCCGCAGGATTGTGCGGATGCAGCCTCCTGTAGGCGTCGACTGCGAGGTAGAGCGACTCGGCCAGCTCCTTGCGCCCTCGCTCGGTGCCGAAGTAGCGCTCGATGTCGGGATTGCACATGAAATCGAGCTCCACGAGCACCGCCGGCATCTTGGTGGCCCACAGGACAAGGAATCCTGCCTGTCGCACCTCGCGGTCGGCACGTCCGGCGTGGCTGACGAGGAAGTGCTGTGCCAGCGAGGCCATCTCGAGACTCTGCTCCATGTTGCGGTTCTGCCCAAGCTCGAAGATGATGTAGCTCTCGGATACGTTGGGGTCGAATCCCTGATAGGCTTCGCTGAAATCCTCCTCAAGCTCGATGACGGCGTTCTCGGCCATTGCGACCGAAAGGTTCGCCTCGCTCTTGTGCAGGCCCAGGGTATAGACCGAGGTGCCCTTGATGGTCCGTCGTCCGCGCGAACGCTTGGCGATGGAGTTGACGTGAATCGACACGAACAGGTCGGCGTTTGCGCGGTTGGCTATCGCGGCTCGCTCGCGCAGCGGCACGAAGATGTCGGCGTCGCGCGTCATCACTACCTTCACCGAGTCGCCGAGACGTTCGGCGAGCATATCGCGCAGAAGTCTCGCCACCTGCAGGGTCACGTTCTTCTCATGCAACCTGCTGCCGGAGGTTCCGAGGTCGTTGCCTCCGTGTCCGGGGTCTATGGCAAGGACGAACCGGCCGTCGTCCTCGGCGACGGCCGCCGTGGCCGTCACGCCCGTAAGAATCATCGCCGGAAGCAAGATCATGACAGCGACGAGACGCCTGCAGAAGCTATGTGAAGCGGCTAAGCTCATTTTTCTGCTGCAAATTTACGCATTTTTTATTCCGCAGGGATAATCCGTAGGTCGAAATATTGTCCGGCTTGGCATATTATGGAACAAAAATGTTAATTTTGCAGAACATATAGCGTCTCTCCCGCGTACATAGACTATGACTATGAAATCAACCGGAATTACCGAAACCCTCATCGGGGCCGCGCTCCTTGCTATGGGGGCGCTGACTTCGTGCGGAGGGCACGGAGCCGACGCGCCCGCGCCCGATTCTGTCCATGTGGCCGATGTCTACACCACCATGTTCCGCTACGGCAGGGCCGACTCTGCCGAAAGGGCTGCCATGCTCAGGGTGGACTCGGCCGAGACCATGGCTTTCATGAAGGTAGTGGGCGAGCTGCCTACCACCGACGAGCGCATTCAGGGCTGGTCGTGGTCGCTGCCGGTGCTGATGTTCACCCCGGCGGTCGACTCGGTCTATACCGACACCGACAGCCTCGCCTTGGCTATAGGCAACACTCTGGCGAGGATGAGGGCCGAAGGCATCGAACTGCCACCGCGCAAATATGCAGCCGTGGTGTGGGGGCGCTACGAGTCGGTGATGTTTGTCGACAGTGTCATGCTTGTCGCCCTCAACCATTATCTCGGCGCTGAATACGAAGCCTACTCGCACTTCCCGCTCTACATGCGCCTTGTCAAGGAGCCGAAGCTCATGCCCTACGACATCGCCGAGGCTCTGATAGCCACCGAGAAGCCTTACGACGGTGGCGACAGTCCGACGGCTCTGTCGCGCATGCTGTACGAAGGTGCCCTCACCGTCGCCAAAATCAAAGCCGTCGACGGAGGCACGCCTCGCGAAGCCCTCGGATACCGCCCCGAACAGTTCACCTTCCTCGAAGATGAGGAAAGCAACCTCTGGAACGCCATCGTCGCGCGAGGTCTGCTCTACGACACCTCGGACGAAAATGTGCGCAAGCTCGTCGGCCCCGGCCCCAACACGGCCCTGCTGGACGTGCGCGCCCCCGGACGCGCCGGCCGATATATCGGCTATCGCATCGTCGAGAGCTATCTGCGCAATAACCCCGACGCCACACTCCCCTACCTCCTCAGCCCTGAATTCTACCGTTCGCCCCAGACACTCGCACTGGCCCGCTACAATCCCTGATTCAACATTCCGGCCGGCCGGTACGTTATAAGTTCACACGTTTCAACCAAGCTATTATGCAAGATTCATCCGAACGCCCTCTCATCCTCATCACCAACGACGACAGCATCGACGCTCCCGGCCTCCACAGGCTGGTGGAATGCGTCCGCGAGTTCGGCGACGTCATCGTCATCGCACCCGTCGAGCCCCGCTCGGGACAGTCGTCTGCCCTGACTGTCGGACTTCCGCTGAAAATCAAGGAACTCGAAAGCGACACCGAAGGCGTGCGGCTATACACCGTCAACGGCACTCCCGTCGACTGCGTCAAGCTCGGCCTCCATGCCATTGTGCCCCACAAACCCGACCTGCTGCTATCAGGCATCAACCACGGCTCCAATTCCGGCACATGCATAGTATACAGCGGCACCATGGGCGCCGTCCTCGAGGGTTGCATGGAGCACATTCCTTCGGTAGGATTCTCGCTGCTGCACCATTCGCTCAAGGCCGATTTCTCCTTCTCGACGGGCTTCGTCAAGGAAATAGTCCGCAAGGTCCTCGACGGCGGTCTACCCGACGGCATCTGCCTCAACGTCAATATTCCCGCCAAGGTCATACCCGAAGGCATCAAGGTCTGCCGCGCCGCCCGCGGGCAC
This sequence comes from Muribaculaceae bacterium, assembly GCA_029059965.1. Taxonomy (GTDB): domain Bacteria; phylum Bacteroidota; class Bacteroidia; order Bacteroidales; family Muribaculaceae; genus CAG-873. Next base: position 252 of record JAIDUY010000531.1, on the reverse strand, counting down.
TGGACCGAGGAGTACAAACGCTACATCGACCCCACGGGAGCGCCTTTCTACTGGCTGACAGGACGCTTCGTCAACGAAGAACCCGATGCCGACGATACGGACGAATACTGGCTCAACCGCCGGCACATATCCGTGGTGCCTGTCAATCCCGACATGAGCGCCGTGGCCGAGGTCCGCAAACTGTCGTCGCGCTTCAATTCGGAGAGCTGACGCACTTTCATATTCATTAAAATATATTTCAAACTATTAAAT
>JAIDUY010000530.1 GCA_029059965.1 Muribaculaceae bacterium | reverse complement strand
CCTCTAGGTGCGCTACTCCTGGATCCAGAACGGTAACGCCAACTTCCGCTCGCTCTATCCCGGCTATTCCACATATATCTTCAACACAGGCAACGGCGCCTACGACATCAACGGCACCAACTCCTCCACCACCGCCGGCATCACCCTGGCCAGCACCGGCAACCCCGACCTGAAATGGGAGACAACCTACCAGAACAACATCGGTGTCGACATGCAGTTCCTCGGCGGTGCACTAACCCTGAGCGCCGACTACTACATCAAGAAAACCAAGGATATGCTCACCATTCCGCCGGCCCTCGACGTGGCAGGCGAGAACGCCGCCATCTGGCTCAACACCGGCGACATGAAGAACACCGGCTGGGAAGTTCAGCTCGGCTATATCAGCCCCAAATACGGCGACTTTTCCTGGAGCGGCAACATCAACCTGTCGCAGTACAAGAACAAGCTCGTCACCCTGAACAACCGTCAGGAATTCATCGGCGGCGACCAGCGCCTCATCCCCGGCCAGCCCATGGGCGTCTACTTCGGCTACGTCTGCGACGGCATCTTCCAGAATGACGAGCAGGTGGCCAATCACGCCAGCCAGACCGGCGCAGCTCCCGGCCGCCTCATCTACCGCGACCTCGACGGCAACGGCGTCATCAACGAAGCCGACCGCTGCATCATCGGCGACCCCAACCCCGACCTGAGCATGGGTATCAACCTCGCCTTCAAGTACAAGGCCTTCACCCTCGATATGTTCTTCGCCGGCGACTTCGGCTTCGACATCCAGAACCACATGAAGCGTCAGCTCCTGTCGATGAGCTACAGCAACCTCGCCACCAACCGCGGCGCCGACATCCTCAACGCCTGGACTCCCACCAACACCGGCTCCAACATCCCCGCCGTCTCCCTCACCGACGACAACAACGAGAGCCGCTTCTCCACCTACTACGTAGAAAACGGCTCCTACATGAAGATGAAGTACCTCAAGCTGAGCTACAGCCTGCCCAAGCACATCATCGGCAAGATTGGCGCCCGCAACCTCGACGTCTACGGTCAGGTAGAGAACGTGTTCACCATCACCGACTACACCGGACTTGACCCCGAACTCCTCCCCGCCGAGTACGGCGCACGCATCGACAACGGCGCATATCCCCGCCCCCGTACATTCACTCTGGGTCTGAACCTCCAGTTCTAATCTCCTCCAAATCGTAATACCGAAACAATGAAAGCATTCAAAAGCATCATAAAGAACGCGTTGCCGGCCATCGCCGCAGCGGCGCTCGCCTTCGGAGCCACGAGCTGCGACAGCCTGCTCGACACCAAGCCCCAGGGTACCTTCACCAACGAACAGATTGGCGACGGTGAGGCTGTCGACCTCATGACCTCGGCCTACGCCACTCTGCTGTGCCACTATTTCGGCAACAACGAGTCCTTCGCCGGCCCCATCAACAACTGGGTGTTCGACCTCCGCTCCGACGACGCCCTCAAGGGCGGCGACGGTGTGACAATGGAATCGTACATGCACCAGCTCGAAGTCGGCAACGTGCAGAGCGACAACGACATCGTCAACTTCAAGTGGCGCAACAACTACTTCTCCATCAGCCGCTGCAACACCGCCATCCGCGGCATCCTCAACTCCGCATCGCTCAGCGACGAGGAGAAGGAATCCTATGTGGCCGAGATGAAGACCCTGCGCTCCTACTACTACTTCGACATGTTCCGCATCTTCGCCAAGTTCCCCTACTTCGACGAGACCGTGACCAACCCCAGCGAATGCCGCGCCGACCAGTACACCCGCGACCAGATTGCTGAATTCATCAAGGAAGACCTCCGCAACGCATACACCAAGCTCCCCGAAACCCAGAGCCAGGTCGGACGCTTCAACCGCTTCGTGGCCGCCGCCATCCTGGCAAAGGTTGACGTATTCACCTCCGACTGGGCCGAGGCCGAGAAATATGCCGGCTACGTAATCGACAGCCAGCAGTACGAGCTCTACCCCAACTTCCTGGACATGTCCAAGCCCGAGTACAACAACATGTACGAGTCCGTGATGGCCGTACAGTTCTCATCGGCTAACTCCCCCGACCAGTACAATTTCAACAACTGCCTCAACTGCACATGGAGCGACGGCAACCTCTACGGTAACGGCGACGACTTCTATCTGGCATCGCAGAACCTTGTGAACTCCTTCCGCACCGACGATCAGGGCCTGCCCTTCCTCGACGGCAGCTTCAACAGCGAGGACATCGACGGCGCCGACTATCCCGGAGCAATCGATCCCCGTCTGGACTTCACTCTCGGCCGCATCGGCATGCCCTGGCGCTCGCACATGTACAACGAGAAGTGGTGCCGCAACTACGACCTCTACGGCCAGTACTCCGGCAA
>JAIDUY010000053.1 GCA_029059965.1 Muribaculaceae bacterium | reverse complement strand
AAGAGAGTCAGTGAGCTGCGCAAGCAGTATCCGGCCTACGAAATCTACAAGACAAAGATACAGCTCACCCCCGAAATCGACGTCGACGCCGTCCTCGAGGCCGTAAAGCACAAATACGCCAATGAGCAGATTACCGACATCGACGGCGTGAAGATAGACTTCGACGACTCGTGGGTACACCTGCGCAAATCGAACACCGAGCCCATCGTGCGCATCTACGCCGAGGCCCACACCATGGACCAGGCCAAAGCCCTGGCCGACCGCATCCACGCCGACGTGGATGCCATCATAGCCTGATAACGCTAAAACAAGCCGGCGGAAAGGCTGTCGCCTTTCCGCCGGCATTTCAATTCAATACTTTAACTTATATGAATATCTCCAGATTTTACACACTCTGCGCTTTGGCCGCCCTTGCGGCAGGCAGTGCCTCGGCCGCACCTGCGGCAGTATTCAAGCACACCAAGGCCACGTCCGTCAAGGCCGAGGGCAAAGCGCTCCGCACCCCCGCCAAAGAGCAGTCGGGCGCACTTTGGCGTCCCGGCCATCAGGAAATCAGCGCATGGGAAGGAGAATGGGTACTGACCGAGGTCTACAACACCACCTACACCGCCGCCGGCAAGCCCGCCATCGAAACGATGACCGACATGTTCGACCAAAGCGCTACCCGCGAGACCACAACCTACAATGCCAACGACATGCTGGCCGAACAGATTATCGAAGTCAGCACCGACGGCGAGACCTTCACCAACTCGATGAAGACTCAGCGCACCTACGACAGTGTCGTGACCGACTTCATCACCGCCAACTACGGCTGGTTATGGCTTTCCGACGCCTGGGATCAGATCGGCAACAACTACACCCACACCATCACCCGCAACACCGACGGCTACATCACCGGCATCGAGCGAGCCGTGCTCTATATGGGCGCACTCGACCCCATCATGCGCATCAGCATCGAGTACGGCGCCGACGGCAAGGCATCGACCATCACCCAGAGCGACCTCGAGTACGACTACGACACCGACGAATTCGCCTGGAACGAAAGCCACAAAATCACCGACATACAGTGGGCCCGCACCGCCAACCAGATTACAAGCACCGAAATCAGCGAGCTCACCTCGGGCAACAACCGCATTCTGAGCGGCCACCTGGTCAAC
>JAIDUY010000529.1 GCA_029059965.1 Muribaculaceae bacterium | reverse complement strand
CTCATGGGCAAGCGTGGTTATGTTGTGGAACAATCGGAGCGCACGGCTTCATTAGAAGTCGTTCCGGGGTTCTCCAAGGGGTTGCCCCCTTGGGCTCAGTAGGGATATTTTCAGCGTAACGGAACGGTATGCGGCTCGGAAAATTCCCTAATGAGCTAAGGAATTTCCGGATGGCGTAATTTCCGTGCCGCCGCAGCACGGATGGAACTGCACCTCCATAGAGGTGGCGCAGTGGTGTACTGGCTATACTGATTATAGCGGGTACGGCAATGAAAAAACAATGTTTCACGGGACATTCAAATTTTTGACGTGAGAAAAATACCCCCTTGCATTTCTTGCATTTTTGCACAATCGCCCAGCGGGGAGAAAATGCAAAAGTGCAAGAAGTGCATAGGGGTACTTATCAGATTTTGGAATAGATCCCGTGATTGTCACGGGTAAAGAATACACCTCGGCGGTCGCTCAAAAATTTCTTGAAGGTGCGTTCCTTCATTCCGTTTTTGGCGGCGATCGCCACGCCCTCGGCGGTGGTGAACGTGTCCGGCAAATCGGACAACACCGCGGCCTGAATCTCGGTCAGAGAATCCTCGCTGACGATACCCTGCACCCCGGCTGCTGTCACCCGGAAATATTCCGTCAGCCGGATTGCTCTCTCAACGGTGGCAACCTCGACGACCTTTTTCTTTTTGCCGCTGCACGCCCAATCAGCGAGAGCCAACAAAAGACAAAAGCGGACGGCGTAGATCTCCAATTTGCTTGCGATGGAAGTCAGCGTGTCACTACCGTCAGTGTTGCACCTCTCTGTGACCTCGTTCTGCCAGGAGAAAAGACAGTCGAGTGCTTCCGGCATGAAAGGCACAATCTCTGGCTCAATCTCGCCATGCTCCGTAGTCTTAGGGGCGATGTCAATCAGTCTGCCGAGGATAGACCTCCATTCGGCGGCGATGTCGAAAGAGGGAGCCTTGCGGTCGCGGTTCCATTTCACCTTTTTCTGGTCGGACGGCATAACGTAGAGTATGCGCTCCATGAAGCCGTTGGCGTTGCGGTTGTTTCCGGCAAGTTCGCCAAGCACTTTCGGTTGGATAGTACCGATGACGCAGAGAAAAGGGTTCTTGATGAACACGCCGCTCTGACTGCTCTTGCGGTCGGACATGGCTACCTTGTGGTTGAACACCGACATCCAGAACTCCGATTCCGAACCGTTGTTGTATCGGTTGAAATTCTTGAACCATCCGGCAAGCTCATCGGAAACGAGGCACAGGCCGCGAGGATTCTCCGAGAGAATGCGGTGGACGGCTTCGGGTGTCACGTCCTGCATGGTGAACCGCTTTCGGATTGGCTCTGCCGGATTGAGGTCATAACCGTTGGCTGCCCTTTCTTTCGGTGGTAGTTCCATAGCCGCATTGTAGCGTTTCAACGCCTCGGTATGGAGTGCCGCCTGCTCCGCGTCGAAGTCAATCAGAGGCTGCATTGCGAAGCTCAGAGGGTGGCTCTTGTTTGAGCCGGGCGAGCCGACAAGGGCAACGAAAAGAATAACATACTCTTTCCATCCGTCCATGTGTTCCACCGCGTGGGTGTTTCCGACTGCCGATGCCATTGCCGTGAGCATAGCCCCTGCGAGGTAATCTTTCGGAAAGCCAAGAGTGGCATGAGCCTCGTTGATTATCTTGCGGAGTTTGTCGGGCAGCACATCAACCGGAAAGTTGTTGCCGACGCTCTTTTTCTTTTCGGTGGTTTCCTTTTTCATCGGCGACCTCCTTTCCTCGTTGATGTTTCAGCCGGAGTGAGAACCCCGATTGCGTTGCCGTCAATCAGTCGGTTTTCCGCCCACTGTTGCAGTTCGGATTTGCGGAAATGCAGTTTGGATCCGAATTTCTGGAATGGGATAGTTCCGTTGCTCGTTTCCTTGTAGAGCTGCCCTTTGGATATGGGGTAGCCGTTGGCGTTGAGAAATTCCAACGCCCCTTTGGTGTCGAGCGATTCGCATTCATTCTGCCTGTCCTTGCGGGCTGCGTTGGCGATTGCCGCGAGCAGTCCGTTCTCGGTGAGGTATTCCTCAACCGCACCCTTCACAATGAGGCTAAGAGCCTGTATGAAGGGCATAGTCATAAGTTCCTGCATGTTCATTACTTTGGATGGATTAGTGGTGATGGGGGTGTTTAGCGCATTAGGCATACACATTTGGTCATTAACTGATGGGTGTTCATCATACTGATGCGGGGGGTGTTGTCAAAAATGTTAATCAATGCCGCGCAGCCTTGACTACACCCGGAGGGAATAAGCCGCTCGGCACTTGCAAAATTAGCGACGGTTCACCGTCATTGTTATACGCAAAATGGCGAAAATCACTGAAATATGGTTTGTTTCTCCCTCAATATCACCGTTCAGCAAGGGCAATAGAGGAGCTGACACTTGCCGTGGGTGTGTTGGCACTTGTCACAGCGAGGTCTTGATACAGATGTTTTTTCAGTGAGATTCGCCCTTTCACAAGGGGCAGGCATGGCAGAGGGGAGCAACTGATGCCGTCTGTACCATCACAGCGGTTTTAATCAGTGCGTCCGACACATCGACTGCAATATGCCGTTACTTTCAACAAAAGAAAAACCGCAATGGTTCGTACTGTCCGGCATTGTCCGATTTATTCCGGATTATGACTGATGTGTTTTTCTTTCAGCGGTTTTCCGATGTTGGCACGGCAAAGGTAGAAATGGCAGACGGATTGTGCAAGTATTCAGCTACTTGTGAATTTCAATGACTAATATCTGGCTGTACTTGACTAATTGCCGTGCCGTTTCTCTATATAAGTTACTCAAAATTTTCGGAAAATGCAAATGTGGGTTGGATTCAAGTGGCAGGTAAAGTAAAAGACGCCGGGTATCCCTCCCAGCGTCCACCACTAAATCCACGTCAAGTAATGAAACAAAAACATTTATGACGTCGAATTATATCGCAAAGTTATCCATTTCTTCGCGACTTACAAAATCCATAACGCTTAACACTGTGATTTTGTGCGATGAAAAGAAAAAAATCATTCGGCGGTAGAGTAATTAACCGCACCAAGACTATTTATTGCCTGAACCATCAATCCGTCATTAGCTCGGGTGTATTTCTCCGTGTGCCTTAGGCTGCTGTGACCGAGTAATGTTGACACCGTTTTGATGTTTGCCCCACCGTTTAGCAGATTCACTCCGAAACTATGACGGGCGCAATGCCAAGTAATATGTTTATCAATGCCAGCACGTTTTACCCATCGTTTGACCGCTTTGAGGCAAGCGGTGTGAGATGGCAGTGGGAAGATGATGTTATCGCGTTCCTCTGCGGATATTGGTTCTCCTACCAATGAAAGAATATCATCGTTAAGAGGAATAATGACCCCACTTGCCGAGCTATGACCTTTGGTCTTGTTCTGCTCGAAAATAAGCAACTTGTTGGCATAGTCAATATTTCGGAAAGTTATCGTACTCACATCGCACCAACGCAAGCCACAAAAGAGGCTAAAAAGAAATGCCCGCTGAATCACAGGATTCTCGTTGGCGTAATGGGTTGCCATAAGTCGTTTGATTTCATCAAGCGACAGCACTTCTTTTTTCAGCGTCTTTTCATCAATCCGGATTGTTATTCCGTCACATGGACTTTTGGGCAGTATGTCTTTCTCAACCGCATAATTCAGCACCTTTTTGAAGCGTTGGTATATGGATTGTGGCCCCTCGCCTTTGCCGTGGGCTTGCAGATATTCCACAAAGGCAATCATCATTTCTTTTGTCAATTGCTGAGGACGGATGATTTTGTCGTACATAGCATATCCGGGCGTTTCTTGAAGGAAAGCACGGAAACGGCGATGCGCCAACTTAATCATTCGCTTGTCTGCCTTTGTATAGTTTTCGATATATTCCTCAAAGAAAGAGTGAAAGTTGGCTATTCGCTCTTTCTTCAAGCGATAACCCTCACGGTCTTCAAGAAGCTGCTGCTCTCGCTCAAAGCGAATCTTTTCTGCGAGGGCAAGTGTGTTCTTGTTTTGGAGGCGTTCCTGCTGTGTGCGCGGAGCTATCCAGATGTAGAGGTTGAGGTTTTCTTTTCGTCGGTCGTGCTTGATTTTATATTTTGGCTTACCAGCCATAGCTCCCGATGTGTAGTACACCGGATTGCCGTCCTCGTCAAGTACGGGAGTTTCAGTACGTCCGAGGTAAAATTCAAGATAGAGGCTCGCGCGCCCATCGCTAAGCTTCGATTGTTGGAGCTTGGGGTTCTGTTTGTTCTTTGTCTTGAGATTTGCCATAGAGTAATTATTTCTTTGATACAAAGTTACCAATTCAGAAATAAATTGTAAATTTGCATTAAAGAGTCGTTAACAGTTCTATAACAACCGAGGTGTACTAAAAGTGTACTATTTGGCAAAAATAATAGAAAACAACACTAAATGGATAGAAATGGAATTGCGCTTAACACGTTGATGTTCATTAGAATGAGTTCTAACATATTCTATCCGTTTTCTACCATATATCCCGGGTCCGGGTACAGTGCCTCGGTCAGGGCCGTAATCAGAATCACGCTAAAGGCTCCGAGGGGCGACGGCTTCAGCGGCCTCATCAGCGCGCAGGGCGCGGTGCAGCGCTACGGACGCACCATGGAGAGGCTGAATCTGAAATACCGCACCGGAGGCCTCGAGGCATTCGCCAACTTCGGCTACTTTGGCGGAAAGCACGAGGATAACAACACCATCGATATGCTGACGCGCTCATCGGTGCAGTGGACCCAGCTGATGGAGCAGGGCGGTCATGCCGTAATCAACGACTTCTACGCCAAGGCCGGATTCTCCTATATGTTCGGCAAGGGCCACTCGATTGGAGCATATTACAACAACGGATTCAAGAAATCGGACAGCCGCCACTCGGGATTCAGCCGCATTTTAGCCGACGGCAAGCCTTACGACGAGCTTAGCGTCGACATACGCGAGAACGGCAAAACAATGCCGCGTCACCATGCCAACGTCTATTATAACGGCAAGGCCGGAAACCTCGGCATAGACTTCAACATGGACTTCATGTGGCGGAAGAAACGCTCCGAGCTGCACAACGGCGAGTCGAGCGGGAACTTCGAGGACGCCACCGTCAGCTCGCACACCGTCGGCCGCAGCCGCCTCTTCGCCGAAAAACTCGTGCTCAGCCATCCCCTGTGGAAGGGTGGCATCGAGGTCGGTCAGGAATACACATCGTCGCGCTTCGCCACCGACTACCGTACGGACGCCGCGATGCTGACGAGCGCCGACTCGCGTGTGGACGAGAGCAATATCGCCGGATTCGTCGGGCTTTCGCAAAGCTTCGGCGCCTGGAACGTGGCCGCAGGCCTCAGATACGAGCATGTGGCGTTCAGCTACCTCGAGAACGGACAGCGCCGCGAGGATATGAGCCGCACATACGACAATCTGTTCCCCTCGTTCTCCGTCGCCACCACGCTTCGGAAAGTGCAACTCGCCCTGAGCTACACCCACAAGACGCAACGACCATCCTACAGCTCGCTCGACGGGACAATTGACTATATCAACCGCTTCACGTTCGAGGGCGGCAACCCCTACCTCCGCCCCGAGAAAATCCACAGCGTGGAGCTTTCGGGAGCCTGGAGCCGTTTCTTCGGACAGATTTCCTATTCTTATAAGAAAGACCCTGTCCTCAACACCACCGTGCCCTATGGCGATGACGGCGAGATAAAGCTGATTACCAAGGAGAACTTCCCGAAGATTCAGCAGGTCGAGGCCTTCGTCGGCGGGCAGTTCCGCCTCGGCATATGGCAGCCGAAGGTCAATGCCGGCATCATGGCGCAGTGGCTGAGCATCGACTACGACGGCCGCCGCATGAGCCTCAACAATCCCATCGGCCTGGTGCAGGGGCAGAACGCCATCCACCTGCCCGCCGACATATGGCTCAACGTGGACCTGCAGTGGATGAGCGCCGGCAACGGCGAGAACGCCCGCGTGAACTCGACGTCGTATGTCAACGCCAAGCTCTACAAGGCATTCTTCAACAACAGCTTCAGCGTCACCCTTGAAGCCGACGACATATACAACCGCAACGTAAGGGACTTCACGTTCTACAACAAGGATGTGACCATCTTCAAGACAAGCAGCATCACCAACCGCACCTTCCTGCTCACGCTGCAGTACACGTTCAACGTGACCCGCGACCGCTACCGTGGCCGTGGTGCGGGCGGCGCCGAGATGAACCGCTTCTGACCATATTGCAAGGAGAAGCCCCCGCTGCCGGAGCGAATGCCGGCGGCGGGGGCTTTGTGGTTCTGTCCGTTTCCGGCGTCAGCCGCAGTGGAAGTGACGGTGCACGAGCTTGAGCATGCGCGCGCTGTCGTTGCGGGCTTCGGTGGCTTCCTTGCTGTCGAAGGCGCGCAGACTTGCTGCGAGACCCTTGATCATTTCGGGGCTGAATACGCCGCGTTCGGTGAAGATGGCGGCGCATTCGTCGAGGCAGTCGGCCGAGGCGGCGCAGTCGGTGGGCAGGCTGCGCAGGCGAGCCAGCACTTCGGGATTGTGGTGGATGTCGATGTCGACATAGGTGTCGGCGGCGATGCGCAGAGCCTCGTCGGCGGGCATCTCAAGGCCGTGGCGCAGGGCTACGGCTATGCCTGCGAGCAGGCTGTAGACATTGGCCGAGCCGTCGGCGTTGCGGATTTCGAATGTCTGCTTGATGCGCGGGTCGACGTCCGGGCAGGCCGTGGCGGCTTCGAGACCGTTGGCGTAGGCGCACATGTCGGACTGCGCCGTCCATCCCAGAGGCACACGCACGAGCACGGAGCGGTTGCGGTCGCCCCAGCAGATGCTTGTGGGAGCTTCCTGCTTGGGCACCAGACGGAAGTAGGATGTCGGGTTGGTGTTGCCGAAGGCGGTGAGCGCCGGAGCGAGGGTCATCAGTCCGGCGATGGCGCGGCGTGCCTCGTCGGTCAGGCCGGCGGAAGTGGCGGTGGCGCTTGTGCCGTCGGTGTTCATGAGGCGGATGTGGACGTGGAGTCCGGAGCCTGCTTTGCCGGTGGTAATCTTGGGTGCGAATGTCACGTCGAGGCCTTCGCGGGCGGCGAGGTTGCGGATTACCCACTTGGCGAGCACGAGCTGGTCGGCGGCGTCGCGGGCGTCGACGGGCAGGAACTCGATTTCGTTCTGCTCGTAGATTTTGCCGTCGAGGGTGAAGTTGCCCACTTCGCTGTGGCCGTATTTTATCTGGCCGCCGGTGCTGGCGATGGCACGCATGCACACGGTGCGGAAGTCGTTGAATTTGGCGAAGGGCGCGCTCTCGTGGTAGCCGCGCTGGTCGGTGGCGGGGAAGGTGCCGGGGTCGTCGGCGATGACGTAGAATTCAAGCTCGCCCATGGCGTGGAACACCAGGCCGGTGGAGCGGGTGAACTCCGTGCATGCCTTGTCGAGGGTCTGCTCGGGTGCGCTGGCAAGGGGATTGCCGTCCTTGTCGAAGAAGGAGCACAGCATGGTGAGAGTGGGCACCGGAGCGAAGGGGTCGACGAAGGCGGTGCGGAAGCGGGGCACGACGTAGAGGTCGGAGCTGCCGGCGCTGATGAAGGGGAAGAGCGAGGAGCCGTCGACGCGCTCGCCGAGGGTGAGGATTGTTTCGAGGTAGGCCATGTCGTTGACCACGAAGTTAAGTGTCTTCAGGCGTCCGTCGGCTGCGGGATACATGAAGTTGACCATCTCGATACCGTTTGCGGTAATGAAGTCGATGATGTCGGCCTTGCTTATCCGGGCCGGAGCTTTCTTGAGATACGCCACCACGGCGTTTTTGCTCAATTGGATGTGTTTGTCCATAATTCAGTACAGTTTTAGGTTACCGCCGAGGCGGTGCAAGCCGGACGACCATGGCCGTCCGGCTTGCATTATTTGGTCAGAGTTTTTCAGACGAGGGGAACGACGCCGATGCCGGGTCGTTCGGGTATTGTGACTTTGCCGTCGACAATCTTCATACCGTCGAAAATGTCGTTGGCGATGAGAAGATTGCCGTCGAGGTCGGCCCAGTCGACAAGCGGGGCGAGCTGCGATGCGGCGCTGACGGCGCAGCTTGTCTCGGTCATGCAGCCGAGCATCACCTTCATGCCCAGTGCGCGGGCGAGGGTGGCCATCTGATAGGCTTCGTGCATGCCCGTGCTCTTCATGAGCTTTATGTTGATGCCGTCGTAGGCCTCGGCGGCGCGGCGCACGTCGGGCAGACGCTGCAGGAATTCGTCGGCGATGATGGGCAGGGGCGAGCGCTCGCGCAGCCATGCGGTGTCGTCGATGGCGGCCTTGTCCATGGGCTGCTCCACGAACAGACAGTTGCGTTCGGCCAGCCAGTGGCACATCTCGAGAGCTTCCTCCTTGTTGTTCCAGCCCTGATTGGCGTCGACGCAGATGGCAACGTCGCTGTGGCGGCGCAGAGCCTCGACGGTCTCCTTGTCGTGTCCGACGCCCATCTTCACCTTGACTACCTTGAAGGGCTCGGTCTCCTCGATTTTCTTCTGCATCTCGGCCGGGTCGGCGTCGTAGCTGATGGTGAACGAGGTGTTGGGAGTCTTGTCGGGGTTGAGGCCCCAGATTTTGTACCAGGGCTGACCCATAATCTTGCCGGTGAGGTCGTGGAGGGCGATGTCGACCGAAGCCTTTGCGGCGCGGTTGTTGGGCGCGACACTCTCCATATACTCGTGGATGTCTTCGATGCGGAAGGGGTCCTTGAACTGGCTCAGGT
>JAIDUY010000528.1 GCA_029059965.1 Muribaculaceae bacterium | reverse complement strand
TTGCAGCAAGCGCACAGGACTTCCGCCTCCCCGACCGACATGCGGCCAGCCACGACAATCTGCTGGCCAACCAGGGCAATGCCGGCATTTCGGTCGAAAACACTACACGATACCTCGAAGCTCTCTTCAACGAGGAAGAGGAGCCCGAACTCGACATCTACACCGAAGGCTGGGACAGCCACCGCGTGAACTGCTACGCGGGTATGGACGTGCCCCAGACCGCCGTAATCGATGTCAGCAAGTTCCATATGCCCCACCCGGGATATATCACATCGCCTTACGGCTACCGCCGCCGCTTCCGCCGCATGCACAAGGGCGTCGATCTCAAGCTCAATATCGGCGACACCATCCGCGCTGCATTCGACGGCCGCGTCCGCATCGTCAACTACGAAGCCCGTGGCTACGGCAAGTATGTGGTGGTGCGACACACCAACGACCTTGAGACTGTCTACGGACACCTGTCGGCATTCCTCGTGGAGCCTGACCAGTATGTCCGCGCCGGCGAGCCCATTGCCCTCGGGGGCAACACGGGTCGCTCCACAGGTCCTCACCTGCACTTCGAGACGCGCTACATGGGCTATCCAATCAACCCCTGCGCCATCTTCGACTTCGCCAACCAGACGACCCACACCGACACTTATACATTCGACAAGAACACCTATCAGAACGCCCGCAACTTCGACCCGGCGGCCAACAGCGAATATGCCCGCCAGTACCTGCGCGAGAATCCGCCGAAGCCTTACACCCGCTCGACGGCTTCTTCGGGTTCGTCGACATACCGTGTGCGAAAGGGTGACAGCCTCAGCAAAATCGCCGCTCGAAACGGCACTACCGTGGCTCGCCTCTGCCGTCTGAACGGTCTTACGACCTCATCCAAGCTTCAGCCCGGCCAGCGTCTGCGACTCCGGTAGTCCACAGAAGCGCCACATTTTACGATACTCCTCCATCCGGAATGACCGACTCGCTCGGTTTCCGGATGGTTTTTGTAGCTCCCGGCCCGAACATCGGCCGCCCCGGCTGCGTTACAACCTTACTAACAGACATAAAACGATTTGCTAACATGAAGAAAATATATGCGCAGGCCTTGGCCGCCGCAGTGATGACAGCAGCGACGGTGGCATGTACACACACTCCCGCTCCGCAGAGCGACATCGACTTCGTGTCGGTGAAAGCCGCCGGTGCTTTCTCGCAGGACGGAACCGCCGAAGACCTTGAAGCGGAGACAGACCTCAGGATTGCCTGCCGACTCGATCTGCTTATGCCCTCCCGCATCTACGGCCACGACATCACCCCGCTGCGCGACACCATTCAGAACATCGCTTTCGGCTCGCCCGAGGGCGTGGCCCTGATTCAGGATTTCTTCCGCCGCAGTGCCGAGGAATTCGGATATGCCGTGACGCCTCTTGAGCTCACAGAGGCCGCAGCCGACAGCATCGAGAACACGTCGTCGGCTCTGACGGCTTACGACGGCTTCGTCGAGGTGCGGGGCTATCTGGAGCTGCTGACGCCCAAGGTTCTAAGCTACGCCATCAACTATTCGTCCTACGCTCCCCGTGCCGCCCACGGCATGTACGGCACAAGCTACGTCAATTACGACGTGCGCTTAGGCCGCATGATTACCCTCGAAGACCTCTTCACCGCCGACGGTCTCGGAGCTCTGCCCGAAGCCGTGCGCAAAAAAGCCATTCAGATGCGCGGATACATCGGGCGCACGGACATCACTTCGCTGCCCGCGGGCGACAACTTCACGCTCAGCTCCGACGGCGACATCATCCTCTCCTACCAGCCCTACGAGGTGGCCAGCTACGCCCAGGGTGAAATCCGCGTTCCCATGCCCGCCTACGAGGTCGACCAATACCTCACACCTTACGGCAAATCGCTCCTGATGGGCGAATGAACAATCTGACAAATCAGCTCTTACACCATGTTACAGATATTGCTTGAAAGCAACGAGAAGTATTCTCTGGCCGAACAGGCCCAGATTGGCATCGAGGGCGGAGCCACATGGCTCATCCTCCGCTGCAACGGTCTTGAGGACAGCGAAATCCGCGAACTCGCCCATGAGCTCGTGCCTCTGTGCCGCGAAAACGGTACCATCCTCACATTCGAGGGTCGCCCCGACATGGCGCGCGAGTTAGGCGTCCACGGCCTGCTGCTGCGTCGCGACGAAAAGCCCGAACAGATGCGCATCGACCTCGGACCGGAGGCCATCATCGGTGCCGAGACCGAGGACGTGGCACGCATTCTCGCCCTCGATAAGGCCGACATCGACTATATTGCCATGACCACCCGCAATCCTTCGGAAATCATTGCCGAGGTGCGCAAGGCCAACTCCACCATACCGTTTGTGGCTCTTGGCGATTACAGCATCAACGATGCCGGACGGCTGCTCTTCGCGGGATATAACGGCGTCTGCACCGGCCGTCCCGTATTCGAGGCCGACGACCCCGTGCAGTATGTCAAAGACTTCCTCGCGGCTCTGTCCTGATTCCTTGGCGGATGTCGTGGAAATTTCGTACATTTGCAAAATAATGTAATTGTGCCTATGTTCCGACTTATCCGCATTCTGCTGATGCTCGTCCTGCTTATGCCCGCCCTTGCACGGGCTCAGGAACGGGTGTTCGTGATACCTATCGAGCGAGAAATCGACATGGCGGCTTTCCGCCAGTTCCGCAGCGCCTCCCGTCAGGCTTCGGAAGCCGGCGCCGACCTTGTCCTTATCCGTCTCAATACTTTCGGCGGTGCGCTCGATGCCGCAGACTCCATCCGCACGGGGCTGCTGCGCATGCCCGTGCCCACCGTAGCTTTCGTCGACCAGAACGCCGCTTCGGCCGGAGCGCTCATAGCCCTGGCCTGCGACAGTGTCTTCATGGCTCCCGGCTCGTCTATGGGCGCGGCGACGGTTGTCAACGGCAACGGCGAGCCCATGCCCGAAAAATATCAGAGCTACATGATGTCCATCATGCGTGCCACCGCCGAGCATCACGGCCGCTACTCATGCGGGCCCGACAGCGGAATGTGGCGACGCAATCCCGACATCGCCGCAGCCATGGTGCGCCCCGACACCGCCCTTGCCTTCACTCCGCAGGCCGCCGTCGAGGCGGGCTTTGCCGACGGCATAGCCGCCGATGTCCCGGCAGTACTCGCGCAGCTCGACATCGACGAGCCTGAGGTCACTGTCTATGAGTCCGGTATGGCCGAGGATATTCTCGGATTCCTCTCGTCGGCCGCCGTGCGCGCCCTGCTTGTCATGTTCATCCTCGGAGGTATATATATGGAGATGCACACGCCAGGCCTGGGTTTTGCGGCGGCTGTCGCGGCTGTGGCCACTGTGCTCTACTTTCTGCCGATGTTCGCTTCGGAGGCTATCCCGGCCTGGGTGCTCATCCTTTTCATCATCGGCGTGATACTCATTGCCATGGAGATTTTCGTGGTGCCGGGATTCGGCGTCACGGGTATTTCGGGCATAATTGCCATAGCAATCGCCCTCGGTGGCGCTGCCGTAAGTACCGACGATGTCACGGGTTTTGACCTGGCT
>JAIDUY010000527.1:1949-2567 GCA_029059965.1 Muribaculaceae bacterium | reverse complement strand
TCAACCACAAGCAGGCATACCATATTCTCCTTAGTCTCGTTGTCTCTGAGATCTTTCTAAGAGACATTCATAATTATGCATTATGCATTTTAAATTTTAAATTACTCATACTGCATTATGCATTTAAAATTTTAAATTACTCATACTGCATTATGCATTTTAAATTTTAAATTGAACTATGGTACATCACATTGTAATGTTCCGGCTCGACGGCGAAGCAGCCGCCGTTGCCGATGCCGCCAAGCGCTTCAAGGCTGCCATCGAGGCTCTGCCCTCGAAAATCGCCGAACTGTCTTCGGTGGAAGTGGAAATCAACGACGGCCCCGCCGCCGGTAACTGGACCCTCGTGCTGCACGGTGTGTGCGGCTCCTATGCCGACCTCGATGCCTACAGCGCCCATCCCGAGCACCTTGCCTGCGTGGCCATCATCAAGCCGCTTGTGGCCGGCCGCGCCTGCGTGGACTACGTGAAGTGATTGGGAATTAATCTAATTAAGAATTAAGAATGCATAATGCATAATTGAATGATTTGCCTGCCACCTAAGTCGGCGTCCTTGCCGGACGCCCTTTCGTTGGCGTTGGAAGTCGGCGTCCTGCCTAAGAATGCGTAATTTATTAA
>JAIDUY010000527.1:0-1849 GCA_029059965.1 Muribaculaceae bacterium | reverse complement strand
GAATTAAGAATGCATAATGCATAATTGAATGATTCGCCTGCCACGTAAGTCGGCGTCCTTGCCGGACGCCCCGTTGAGGGCGGCGCATAGTCCCGGCACACCTCCGCTTCGCTGCGGTGTACCGGGCTATGAGTAAATCGGCCTCCTTGCCGGAGGCCCTTGCGTTGGCGTTGGAAGTCGGCGTCCTTGCCTAAGAATGCGTAATTAATTAAGAATTAAGAATGCATAATGCATAATTGAATGATTCGCCTGCCACGTAAGTCGGCGTCCTTGCCGGACGCCCCGTTGATGGCGGCGCATAGTCCCGGCACACCTACGCTTCGCTGCGGTGTACCGGGCTATGAGTAAATCGGCCTCCTTGCCGGAGGCCCTTGCATAAATGTATAATGCATAATCGGGTGGAGTGCCCAATTATGCATTATGCATTTTTTATTATTTTATCTATTCTTAATTATGCATTATGCATTCTTAATTTTCAATTACTTAAGCATTATGCATTTTTAATTCTGTTGTTGTAGCGGCGGATGATGTCATCGATGGTGATGCCGAGCTGGTCCATGCGGGCGAAGACGTCGGCGAGGGTGTCGTCGAAGAACTCTTCGCGCTGGTCGGCGCGGACGCGCTCGGGGGCGTCGTCGGCAAGGAAGAAGCCCATGCCGCGCCGGGGGACGATGATGCCGTGTGCCTGCAGATGCTCGTAGGCTTTCAGCACGGTGTGGCTGTTTACGGCCATCTCGACTGCAAGCTCCCTGACAGACGGAACTTTCTGCCCCGGCGTCCATCCTCCGCCGAGGATGCAGGCGAAGGCGTAGTCGATTATCTGACGGTATATTGGTCGGTCTGTGCGGAATTCCATGCTCAGTTCTGTCGTGTTTTGATGCGGTAGGCTGTGAGGGCAGCCATTGTCACGGCGATGATGGCGCATATTATGCCGTAGACGGGCATCATGTCGGACATCGTCGTGATCATTTCGCTTGCGATTTGGTCGCCCAGCTGTTCGCTTGCGGCGGCTCCGGGATTCTCGATCACTCCCATCAGTGAGTCGGAGTGCAGGAAGGCCATGACGCCGATGAAGACTCCGGCAAGCCAGTTGAGGGCCATGCCTCCGAAGATGGCCAGCACGCCCATGGCGAGCCTGTTTCGGCGTACGCTTGCCACGGCGAAGCATGCGAGCGAGGCAATCATGGCGCTCGAGGCGAGGTTGGAGGGTCTGGTGGTGTTCATCAGTTTGTCGATGATGCCCATCTGGTCGCCGGCCTGTTCGGCCAGCACGCCCATCATTGCCTGAACCGGGGCGGCATAGGGGGTGAAGAAAGAGAATATGCCTGTGAGTCCGTACCAGACGATGGCGAGGATGGCGGGGAAGAGGATGAAGACGTAGCCGAGCATGAAGGTTGTCTTTTCGGTCCACGAGGCGGGAAGGGTGGTGGCAATGGCACGCTGTGCGCACCATGCGAAGATGAGCGGACCGCTGTAGTAGACGAGGTTGCCGCCGGAGATGAACATGCTGTACAGAGCCATGTAGAGGCCGGGGTCGTCGCCGTTGGCATATACCATCGATACGGAGAATATGCTTATGAGGTAGCATGCGGCCACAACCACTGCCGCGATGACGAGCTGGATGCGGATTACGGGCCAGTAGAAGCCTGCGAGCATGGCGATGCGTCGGATGCTGAATGTATTGGAATTCATTGTCGTGCTTGCTTATTGTCGGAGGATGTTGAGGATTTCGGGAGCGGCGCCGCCGGCGATGGCGGAGTAGAGCAGTTCGTAGTCGACAGCTGTCTGATAGGGTTCGTCGGCGCGGACGATGGCGCGGAATACGCCGCAGTCGGGCTCGATGTAGAGG
>JAIDUY010000526.1 GCA_029059965.1 Muribaculaceae bacterium | reverse complement strand
AGCGCCTCAAGGCTGCCAAGAGCGCCATGGACGCCCACCGCTCCGACGAATTCTACGCCTCGCTGGCTTCCGCCATCTGGGGCTATCTGAGCGACAAGCTGAGCATCCCGGCCTCAGGCCTCACACGCGACAACATCGCCGAAAAACTCGGCGGCTACGGCCTCGGCGAAGCCCAGACACAGAACATCCTCGATGTGCTCGACCAGTGCGAGATGGCACGCTTCACCCCGTCGGGCTCCGACGAACAGATGGCCGGACTCTACGAGAAAGCATCGCAGGCCGTATCCGAAGTCGAAAACGTCAAGAAACAGTAAGCACTCATGAAACACCTCATAGCACTGCTCCTCACCATCGCGGCCACCGTCACGGCATTAGGCCAGACACTGGCTCAGCAGGCCGACTCGGCATACAACCGCGAGGACTACCGTAGCGCCATCGAGCTCTACAACCAGGCCATCCGCACCGACGGCCCCGGCACCGACGTCTACTACAACCTCGGCAACGCCTACTTCCGCAACGACAATCCGGGCAAGGCCGTGGTGGCCTACGAGCGCGCACTTCGCATCGATCCCACCAACTCCGACGCCCGCCACAACCTCGACTTCGTGCGCGCCCGCATCCAGGACCGCCCCGAGGACGACAGCACCTTCCTGACCAATCTCCACGAAGGCATCATGGCCTCCATGACAGCCAACGCATGGGCATGGACAGCCCTGGCTGTGTTCGTGCTACTTCTCGGCGCCATAGCGCTTTATATCTTCGCCCCGGCAGTCAATCTGCGCAAGGCGGGCTTCTTCGGCGGCATCGTGCTGCTGTTCGTCTTCGGCTACACGCTCTATGTGGCCTCGGACAGCGCTTCGCTGTCGCAGTCGCACGAGCATGCAGTGGTCATCGTGCCCATGACGCAGCTCAACTCCGTGCCCCGCGCCGCACGCGGCTCCGACGACCGCGTGGTGCCCATCCACGAAGGCACCCGCGTCGAGATTGTCGATTCCGTCCCCACTCCCGACGACCCCGTGTCGCCGATGTGGTACTGCGTGAAAATCAACAACAGCACACGCGCATGGCTGCGCGCATCCGACGTAGAAAGGATATGAGCGATTTCGACAGCGAATGGGCCAAGATGCTCGGCGGCGAGGTCTACGAGGCCACGCATCCCCGCTTCCTCGAACTGCTACAGCAGACCCGTGAGAAACTGTGGGAGTACAACAGCATGCATCCCGGCCGCGAGGCCGAGCGCGAGGCCATCATACGCTCTCTCCTGGGGCACTGCGGCAAGCGCATACACATCAATCAGCCTTTCCGCTGCGACTACGGCTGCAACATCAGCGTGGGCGAGAACTTCTTCGCCAACTTCAACCTCACCATACTCGACGAGGCCGAGGTGACCTTCGGCGACGACGTCTTCATCGGCCCCAACGTGAGCATCTACACAGCCTGCCATCCCCTTGACGCCACCGAGCGCAACACAGGCGTGGAATGGGCCGAGGCCGTGCACATCGGCAACAGCGTGTGGATAGGCGGCGGAGCCACCATCCTCCCCGGCGTCACTGTGGGCGACCGCTCCGTAATCGGCGCCGGCTCCGTGGTGACCCGCGACGTCCCCGCCGACACCGTCGTGGCCGGCAATCCGGCGCGCGTAGTCCGCACCCTTGTACCCCGCGACTGACAGCGCAGCCTGTCAGTGAACAACATCGGCCTGCGGTTGGTTATAGTAGTAGGTCTGAATAATTCACCACTCTGCAATTAATTCATCAGTTATGGACAACTTCTCATACTATACGCCGACACTATACGAATTTGGGCGCGGAACCGAGGAAAAAGTCGGTATGCTGACATTTCTCACCGGAGCGTCCAAGGTCATGCTTGTCTACGGCTCGAAATACGCCAAGAACAACGGACTTGTTGACAGAATCGCCAACTCGCTGCTGACCATAGGCATCGACTACGTCGAGCTCGGAGGAGTACGTCCGAACCCTACCGACGAACTCGTGTACGAGGGCATCAGGCTCGGACGCGCCAAGAAAATCGACGGCCTTTTGGCCATCGGCGGAGGCAGCGTCATCGACACCGCCAAAGCCATCGCCGCAGGCATCCCCTACAAGGGTGACTTCTGGGACTTCTTCACCGGCAAGAGCCAGGTGAGCGAGGCTCTGCCAGTGGGCGTCGTGCTCACCATTCCGGGCTCGGGCAGCGAGGGCTCAGGCAACTGTGTCATCACCAAAGCCGACACCGCCGTCAAGCTTTCGCTCCGCACCGACAGCATACTTCGTCCGCGATTCGCCATACTCAATCCTGAAATGACATTCACCCTGTCGGCCTACCAGACAGCCGTGGGCATAGTAGACATGATGACCCACATCCTGGAGCGCTACTTCACCACGACACCGCGCGTCGAAGTCACCGACCGCCTCGCCGAGGGCCTGCTGATGGCTCTCATCGCCGAAGCACCCCGCGCCCTGACCGACCCCACGGACTACCAGGCCCGCGCCAACATCGAATGGGCGGGCACGCTGGCCCACAACGGCCTTGTCGGCTGCGGACGCCGCGAGGACTGGGTGTCGCATTTTATGGAACACGAAATCAGCGCCATGTATCCCGATATCGCCCATGGAGCGGGTCTTGCAGTTGTTGTTCCCGCATGGATGGCGTACATGGCACACCATAAGCCGTCGAAAGTAGCCCAGCTCGGACGGCGCATCTTCGGCATCGACGCACGCGACGATCGCACCGCCGCCATAGAGACTGTGGCATCGCTACGCGCGTTCTTCGGCGCAGTGCTCCGCATGCCGCTTTCGTTCAAGGCTCTTGGCGTGGACGACCCCGACATCGACGCGATGGTCGAGCGACTGCACGCCAACAAGGGCGAGGTCATCGGAGGCTACTACAAGCTCAAGGCCGACGACACCCGCCAGATCTACGAGCTCATGCTCGACCCCGCCCAGGTCGCTGCCCGACAGGCCGGACGGAAGAGCGAGCCGGAGCCTGCGCCCGACCGCGAAGCCGAGCCCGAACCTGAAGCCGAGGCCGCCATGGCCTGACGGAAGGACACTGAAAAGATACAGCCGGAGGCAACACGCTTTCGGCTGTTTTTTGCTTTATCGAAAGGGGGGATCAGAGCTGAGTGAGTGCAGCGTCGAGCTGTGGCAGAATCGGCTGACGACCGTCATTGACGATGAGTGTGAGCGGCGGACGGACTTCGTCAGGAGCCGGCTCGAAGTTCTGACTGGCAATGCGCTCCAGCACCTGACTGCGGCTGATACCGTTGCGACGCATCACCCGCTCTACCCTCAGCTCGTCGGGGCAGACCACACGCCACTCGGCGTCGGCCATGCGGTTGAGTCCGCTCTGGAAAAATATTGCCGTCTCGACGAACAGATGGCCGCGAGCCTCGGCCGCCATGCGGGCTATGGACTCGCGCACCTTTCCGTGGACGATGCCGTTGAGCCGCGCCAGCATCTCCGCATCTGCGAAGACTACAGCCGCCAGACGAGGACGGTCGATTGCACCGTCGGCGCCTATGGCTTCGGCACAAATCTCGTCGGCAATACGGCGTTTGATTTCCTCATCGGCATCCATGATGGCCTTGGCATGACTGTCGGTGTCGACTACGGCAAAGCCTCTCATGCGGAGGATGCGGCTAACGACGCTCTTGCCACTGCCTATGCCGCCTGTCACAGCCACGATTTTCATATATGTTCGATGATATATTCGGCGCTGTCGGCGCTTAGGTGTACGTTCTGGAGGTTGGAGGGCACGTCCATGAGCTTGAGCTTCATGCGTGTTGTCGCTGCGTTGCGGTGTATCTCGCGATAGTCGGCCACAACGCGGAAGTGCGGATCGGTGTGGGTGTAGGCGCTCATG
>JAIDUY010000525.1 GCA_029059965.1 Muribaculaceae bacterium | reverse complement strand
CTCCTTCATCACAAGACAAAAATCACTCAGAGATATGCGACCCCAGCATTAACAAATATTGGGGAACCGGCTCTTATTGTGCGCAAAAGTTGGGCTTACGGGACTTTTTTGTTAATTTTGCGCAAATCAATCATTTCACAAGGGCAAAATGGCAAATATCGACAAGGCGCTCCCGATAGGGACGGTTCTTCAGGGCGAGCAGACCTACCGCATCGAGAGCGTGCTCGGCGCCGGAGGCTTCGGCATCACTTATCTGGCGAGCACAACAATACAATCCATGGACGCCCCGGTCACGGTGGCCATCAAGGAGCATTTCCTGAGCTCGCACTGCGAACGCGGCTCCGACACAACGCAGGTGGTATGCCCCGGTACGCAGAACTCGCGCATGCTGGTGGCGAACAGCCTCAAAGACTTTATCTCCGAGGCGCGCCGACTGGCACAGTACGGAGCCGGTCACGACAGCATAGTGAAGGTCAGCGAGGTTTTCGAGGCCAACGGCACGGCCTACTATGTGATGGAATATCTCGACGGCTGTAGCCTTGGCGAATACATATTGGAGTACGGCCCTCTGAGCGAGGAGGAGATTCGCACGCTTATTGTGCCGGTCGTCGACGCCGTGGCGCATCTGCACCGTCACCGTCTGACCCACCTCGACATCAAGCCGGCCAACATCATGCTGGATGCGCCCATAGACGGCGTCGTACGCCCCGTGCTCATAGACTTCGGCCTGAGCAAACACTACAACGAAGACGGCTCGGCGACATCGACCATCAACACGATGGCATATTCCGACGGCTACTCGCCTGCCGAACAGTACTCCGGCATCCGCAGCTTCAGCCCTACCGCCGACGTCTACGCCCTCGGCGCCACCCTCTACGACGCCGCCACCGGTCGTCGCCCCGCCATCAGTACGGAATGGCACGCCGGCGAGCCCGCGGCCACTATAGCCGCGCTGCCTCTGTCGGCCTCGCTGCGCATGGCTATGACTACGGCTCTGGCACCGCGCAAGAACGAGCGTTACCAGGATGCGGGCGCCCTCCTTGCCGCCTTAGGTAGCGGAGGCGGCGCCATTGTTCCTCCTGTAGCACCTACGGCAGCCGAAGTTCCTACGGCAGTGCGCCCCGTGGCTGCCGGCCAGTCCTATAGGCCTCGCTACAATAAGGCTGACGATGAACCGACATCGCGCAAGCCGTGGTTCTACGTCGCCATAGCGGCCATAGTGCTCGCCGTAGCAGGCGCCATAATCGGCTTTATGAGCCGTGGCGGCGATTCGAATTCCGACTACGATGCTGTCGCCGGACTTGTTGACACAGTCGATAATCAGGTCAACATAGCCGACATTCCCGGCAAGTACACCCCCGAACAGCTTGCCGAAATAGAGGCTCGCCGCCAGCAGGAAATCGCCGAACGCGAGCGTCAGCGCCGCGAAGAAGAGGCGGCAGCCGAGCGTGAGCGTCAACGTCAGGAAGCCGAGGCCGCAGCCGCGCAGGAGAGTCAGCGTCAGGATGAACTCAGCGAGACCCTGCCGCATTATACAGCGCCCGTAGAAGCACCGGCTCCTGCGCCTCAGCCCGAACAAAATAATCAGGTCTATACTGTAGCTATGTTAGAGCAGGCGCCGTCTTTCCCCGGCGGCAAAGCCGAAATGTACCGTTTCGTATCGAATACCCTAATGTATCCGACTGAGGCTGCCGAGGAAAATGTGCAGGGGCGTGTAGTTGTGGAGTTTGTTGTCGACCGCGACGGCTCCATCAGCAATGCCCGCATAGTGAGCGGCAGGCATCCCGCACTCGACCGCGAGGCACTGCGTGTGGTGAATGCCATGCCGCGATGGAATCCGGGGCTCAACAACGGGCATCCGGTCAGGGTGTCATATACCCTGCCGATTACTTTCAGGCTCAGCACCGGCGAGTGACGCCGACTTTTTGGAAGATTCGCCGCAATCGTTTACTTTTGCATCCGTTTTGCCGTTTATTGATTATGGACAAGATAAAAACAATACTCTCGCGCCCTCAGGTCGGGGACTTTCCCATATCCGTGGTCGTGATGGCTGTCATCATGTTGGCATTCTTCCACCCGTACAAGGTTCAAGGTGCTGCTCCTGATGATGAAGCTGTCTATAATTATGAGGAAGTAGAGCAAACACCAATTTTCCCCGGTGGCGAAAATGCATTGTACAGCTTCTTTGCCGAGAACTATGTGAACCCGTCATTAGCTGATGATGTAGAGCCGGTCAGCAGATTAGTTGTAAGATTTATAATCGACAAAGAGGGCTTTGTCCGCGAAGCCTGCATTGTACGTTCTTTAGGCCCTGCATACGACCGCGAGGCACTGCGTGTGGTGAATGCCATGCCGCGATGGAATCCGGGGCTCAACAACGGGCATCCGGTCAGGGTGTCATATACCCTGCCGATTACTTTCAGGCTCAGCACCGGCGAGTGACGCCGACTTTTTGGAAGATTCGCCGCAATCGTTTACTTTTGCATCCGTTTTGCCGTTTATTGATTATGGACAAGATAAAAACAATACTTTCGCGCCCTCAGGTATGGGGCTTTTTAGTATCGGTGGCCGTGATGGCCATCATCTCGCTGGCATTCTTCTACCCCGACAACTTCGAGGGTAACAGTCTGCGGCAGCCCGACATGATTCAGGGTGCCGCCAACGGCCACGAAGGCCAGGCATGGGAGGAGGCCACAGGCGAAAAGGCGCTGTGGACAAACTCGCTTTTCGGCGGTATGCCCACCTTCCAGATTTCGCCCTCCTATCCGTCGAACAGCCTTTTCTCGTGGGTGAACACCGCCTACGGGCTGGGACTGCCGTCGCCATCGAACCTGCTGTTCATGATGATGATGGGCTTCCTGATTCTGATGTACGCTCTGGGCAAGCGCTGGTACTACGCCCTCATAGGTGCCGTGGCGTGGGGCCTGTCGAGCTACTTTATAATCATCATCGGCGCGGGGCACATATGGAAATTCATGGCTCTGACCTATATACCGCCGACAATAGGCGGCATCGTGCTGCTCTATAAAGGACGTAAGCTCATAGGCACGGCCCTGACGGCATTCTTCGCCATGATGCAGCTGTCGGCCAACCATCCGCAGATGAGCTATTACTTCGGCCTCGTCATGGCTCTGATTGCCATCGCCTATCTTATCGACGCCATCCGCCGCCACACTCTCCGCACATGGCTCACGGGCAGCGCCCTCGCTCTCCTTGCAGGCCTGCTCGCCCTCGGCGCCAACGCGCCCTCGCTTTACAATACCTACGAATACGCCAAGCAGACCAAGCGCTCGCAGAGCGAGCTTGCCGTGGCCGCCGACAACGGCGCGGCTACAGGCGAGAGGCCTACCGGCGGCATGCCCAAGGAGCAGATTGTGGGTTGGAGCTACGGACAGAGCGAGATGTTCTCTCTGCTGATTCCCAATATCAAAGGTGGTGCCAGCGCCCGTCCCGAGGGTGGCTCGATGGTGATGAGCAGCCTCGCGGAGCTCGACGGAGCCGAAGGCTTCGGCACAGACACCCCCACGGGCTATGTGCTGAGCTGCCTGCCACAGTATTTCAACGACAGCGAGGGCACCAACGGCCCTGTTTACGTCGGCGCAATCATTGCCGCCCTTTTCCTGTTGGGATGCTTCATTGTCCGCGGCCCGCTCAAGTGGGCCATGGCGGCGGCCACGCTGATGTCGTGCCTGCTCGCCTTGGGCTACAATGCAATGTGGCTGTCCGACTGGATGATATACCACTTCCCGCTCTACAATAAGTTCCGCGCCGTCGAGAGCATACTCGTCGTTGCCGAGTTCGCCATGCCTCTGCTTGGCGTCCTCGCGCTGGCGGAATTCATCGAAGCCGGTTCGGAGGCATGGAGCCGCTACCGCAAGCCGCTCATCGCGTCCTTCGCCATCCCCGGAGCCATAGCCCTGCTTGCTGTCGTGGCTCCTACTGTTTTCGGCAATCCCGTGAGCGGACGCGACCTCGAAAGCCCCAACCTCCAGTACCTGCAGATGCAGGTGGCGCAGGTGTACGGCATGCAGGGCGCGTCGCAGGATGAGATTGCGGCGGCCATGTACGACTACTCGCTGTCCAATCCGACGACCTTCGAGGCCGTCAAGACGCTGCGACTCGGACTGGTGCGCTCCGATGCGCTGCGCTCGCTGCTCTTCCTTGCCCTCGGCTTCGTCTTCCTGCTGTGGTACGGACGCGGCAAGGGTGCCGGTGTGCGCCGCCCCGTGGCCATATGCGCCATCGGTCTGCTTGTTCTTATCGACCTCTACGGCACTGACAAGCGTTATGTCAGCCACGCATCCTTCGGACCTCCCGCGGGCGATTCGCACGGAATCGAAGCCGATGCCATCGACCGTGCCATTCTCGGCGACAGCGTGGGACACTACCGTGTTCTCGACATCCCCGGCTTCCAGGACGCCCGCCGCAGCTACTTCCACAAGATGCTCGGCGGATACCATGCCGCCAAGCTCAACCGCTACGACGACATCATCTCCGAGAAGCTGATGCCCGTGCTCCGCTACGGCTATCAGGCCGGCGCCGAGACACAGCCCGGAGTTGCCGACGGCCATGCGGTGGTCGACATGCTCAACGCCCGCTACATCATCACAGGCGACCCGCAGAGGCCTCTTCTTGTAAATCCCGGAGCCATGGGCAACGCATGGCTCGTCGACTCCATCGTGTGGGTCGACGGCGCCCGTGCCGAGATGGACGCTCTCACCGCCGACCTCGACCTGCACCGCACGGCTGTGGCCGACCGCTCCTTCGCGGCCTCGCTGCCGGAAGTGCCCTCGCTCAGTCCCGGCGACACAATCTACATGACCGAATACAGTCCCAACCGCCTGAGCTACCGCACGACGACGACGGCTCCGGCCACCGGCGTGTTCTCGGAGGTCTATTTCCCCTGGGGATGGAAGGCTGAAATCGACGGCAACGAGGTTCCCCTCGCCCGCGTGAACTATATCCTGCGTGCGGTCAGCATCCCCGCCGGAACTCATGAAATCACCATGACATTCGACCCCGAGTCGATTAATGTGAGCTCCAACGTAGCCTATGCCTGCGTAAGTCTGATCTATCTGCTTCTTCTCGGAGGCATATTCGTGGAATCGCACAAGTGGCGTCTCTTCTGAATCCATTGCTTCAGTGGCGTATGCTGCGCCACGGACGCGGCTTCGGCATCCACTCGCCGTTCGCGTTCCGGTTCATCACCGAGGTGCTGAACCAGAATCGTGCTTACTATGCCTACGAACGGCTGACCGACAAGCGCCTGCGCCTTGTCTTCCGTGTCGCCCTCGCGCTTGGCGGGGAGCGGGTGGCCGTCTACGGTTCCCGCCGCCTTGCCGAGGCCGTGCGGACAGCCTTGCCGAAAGCGAGGCTTGTCGGACGGCGCCCCGACCTTGTCGTCATGGAAGCCGACTATGCCTCGGACGATGAGAAACAGGCATTCGCCGATGCCGTGGCCGACGGCGCCAACGCCCTACTGACAGGCTCGCGGCGCTTCGGCAGACTGAAGGAACTGCTTGCCTCCCTGCCCGACGGCATGAGTTTCGACAATCACCGCGGCACGGTTGTCATCGTGCGCAATCCCAAGCTGCCGCGTCAGGATTTTGATGTGCGTTTCTGACATTCTTTAGACTCTTTTTCCATTTCGGATTTTGCGGGGTGGCGCGAAAGCCGTATATTTGCGACTGATTAACCGATTTTTTACGGCCATGAAAGAATTAGATATTGCAACTCCTATAATAGCCCGCGGCTACGATGAGCTCGACGACATCGACCGCGCCCTTGTCGATGCCGCCAAGTCGGCAATCGCCGGCTCGTATGCTCCTTACAGTCACTTCAAGGTCGGAGCAGCCATACTGTTGGAAAACGGCGTGACTGTGACCGGCGCCAATCAGGAGAATGTGGCCTATCCGTCGGGAACCTGCGCCGAGCGTTCGGCCTGCTTCTATGCCGGCGCGCGCTATCCCGGCGTAGGCTTCGCGCGCATAGCTGTGGCCGCTGTCGGTCCCGACGGCAAGCCTACCGCACAGCCCACGGCACCTTGCGGCGCCTGCCGCCAGTCGCTGCTCGAATACGAGAAGCTCTCGGGACATCCCGTGCCAGTCCTCCTCGCAGGAGCCGAAGAAATCTACATCCTGCCCTCGGTGGCCTCGCTGCTGCCGCTGGCATTCACCGAATTCTAACACATACATTCATATATGGATTTCATAGAAGAACTTAGCTGGCGCGGCATGATTCACACCGTCATGCCCGGCGCTGACGAAGAACTCAAGAAAGGTATGGCGACGGCTTATCTGGGCATCGACCCGACAGCCGACAGCCTCCACATAGGTCACCTCGTGGGAGTGATGATGCTCAAGCACTTCCAGCGCGCCGGACACCGTCCCATCGCACTTGTCGGCGGTGCCACCGGCATGATTGGCGACCCCTCGATGAAGAGTCAGGAACGCAAGCTCCTCGACGAGGAAACCCTGCGCCACAATCAGGAGGCCATCAAGAAGCAGCTCGCTCACTTCCTCGACTTCGATTCCGACGCCCCCAATGCGGCCATTCTTGTCAACAACTACGACTGGATGAAGAACTTCTCCTTCCTGGAGTTCATCCGCGATGTCGGCAAGCTCATTACCGTCAACTATATGATGGCCAAGGACTCCGTCAAGAAACGCCTGAACGGCGAGAACCAGCAGGGCATGAGCTTCACCGAGTTCAGCTACCAGCTTGTTCAGGGCTACGACTTCCTGAACCTCTATCGCGAGTATGGCTGCCGCCTGCAGCTCGGCGGCTCCGACCAGTGGGGCAACATGACCACCGGCACCGAACTCATCCGACGCACCGAAGGCGGCGAGGCTTATGCGCTGACCTGCCCCCTCATCACCAAGGCCGACGGCGGCAAGTTCGGCAAGACCGAAAGCGGTAACGTATGGCTCGACCGCCGCTACACGTCGCCCTACAAGTTCTACCAGTTCTGGCTCAATGTCAGCGACGCCGACGCCGAGAAGTACATCAAGATTTTCACCGAACTTCCGCGAGAGGAAATCGAGGCACTCGTGGCCGAACAGGCAGCCGACCCCGGCAAGCGCCCCCTGCAGCGCCGTCTCGCCAGCGAAATCACCACTATGGTGCACTCGCAGGCCGACACCGACGCCGCCATCGAGGCATCGCAGATTCTGTTCAGCAACAAGGCCGCCGAATCGCTGCGCAAGCTCGACGAGGCCACGCTGCTCGATGTGTTCGACGGTGTGCCTACCTTTGAAGTCGAGCGTGCCGACATCGACGCAGGCATCAAGCTCGTGGATCTCCTTGTGGAGAAGGCTCCCGTCTTCCCCTCCAAGGCCGAGATGCGCAAGCTCGTCCAGCAGGGCGGTTTTGCCATCAACAAGGAGAAGGTGACCGACCCCATGGCGGTGGCATCGGCCGACATGCTGCTGAACGAACGCTACATCATTGTCCAGAAAGGCAAGAAGCAGTATTTCCTTATCATAGTAAAGTGATGGCAACCATTGGAACCGGCGGCTGGGTCACCGTGGCCGAATATTCGACCGAACAACCCGCCTACATAGCCTGCGGCATGCTGCGCAGCCACGGAATAGAAGCCAATGTAGGCGCCGACCGCATGAGCACACTGTACGGTGCCGGCAGCACCTGGGCTCCCGTGACCCTCAATGTGCCGGCCGACAGGGCCGAAGAAGCGGCAGTTCTGCTCAAAGAGTACGGCGACAGCTGACAACCGTCTGAATCCATCGTAAAATCATATCGGACTTTCCGGTCAAAAAATGGCCGGAAAGTCCTTTTTTTGTCCCGGTGCCGACCGACAGCCGCCGTAAAGTGTTATATGTAATATAGGTAAATCTGATTCAAGAATTCATCGCAATGACACGTTTCAAGAAATATATGGCTCTTGTCGCATTTGCCCTTCTGTCGCCGGCTGTGTCGGCGCAGCAGGCCGACACCGGCGCCGCGTCTCTGCCCGACGTGAATGTTGCTCAGGTGGAAGAAGCCAAGATAGATACATGCTCCTTCGCGGCGCTCAGAGCCGGGGGAGCGAAGCCTGCACGGCTGTCGCTGTACGAACTTCCGTATTCGCTCACCACAAGCCAGCCCGACTGGAAGCGCCTGTGGATAAACGCCGGTATTTTTACCGGCGCATATGTGGGCACACTCGTGGTGCTCGAATGCCTGCCCGAAGGTGCGACGAACTGGAACCGCGCCGCCATAGAGAACACAACGTGGTACAAGCGCTGGTGGCAGAATGTGGTCGAGAAAGGTCCGGAATGGGACGGCGACGACTTCATCTTCAATTATGTGCTGCACCCCTATGCCGGAGCCGTCTACTTCATGGCCGCCCGTTCGTGCGGGTTCAATTTCTATCAGTCGCTGCTGTTTTCGGCCTGTGTTTCGACCATAGGCTGGGAGTTCGGCATCGAGGGTACGATGGAACGCCCCTCCATACAGGATATCTTCATCACTCCGGTGGTCGGCAGCGCCCTCGGCGAGCTGTTCTACAAGGCCAAGCGCTATCTTGCCGCCAACGACTACAGTCTGCTCGGTTCGCGCTTCCTGGGCGGTTTCGTGGCATTTATCATTGACCCTGTCAATGAAATCGTCGGACTGTTCGCGGGCAATCCGGCACGGAAAGTGCACATGCAGAAGCGCGGCGTCACCTCGTCGCTGACACCGAGCGTCGGGCGCGGTTCTTTCGCACTGACCCTTACATGCACTTTCTGAGCTGTTGGGGCAAATATTTGCGGCTTTCGTTGTAAATTGCTAAATTTGCGCATATATGCCGAATCTGCTTACTGTCGTCATACCGGTCTATGACAGGGCCGAAATTGTCGGGCGCACCCTCGAATCGCTCGCGGCTCAGACTGCGCCTGCTTTCGATGTGGTCCTGGTCGACAACGGCAGTTCCGACGGAACGCTTAAAGTGCTTGAGCACTGGGGTATCCGCAACAGCACGGATGCTCGGCCCGTACGCGTTCTGCTTGAGCCGAAGCCCGGCGCGTGCAATGCGCGTAATTTAGGACTTAGGGCTGTCAATACGCCCCGGGTGCTGTTCTTCGACTCCGACGATGTGATGTTGCCGGAGCATATAGCCCGTGTGCTGGCAGGCATCGAAGCCAATCCGGAGGCGGATATCTTGGGGTGGAACGTGCTCTATCGCGGAGTAGGCGTTAAACGTTTCCACGCGGACCATTGTATATGGAATAATCTTTTTGAGGGTAATTTTGCCACATTAAGATGGTGCGCGCGTACCTCGCTGGTCCGTGAAGCCGGAGGATGGAATCCCGATGTCCGTCTTTGGGATGATATCGAGCTTGGTGCGCGTATGCTCGCGAAAAATCCATCCATCGTTCATCTCGGCGATGATATTACAGTCGAGGTCTATCCGCAGGAAGTATCCATAAGTACAAATGTGACAGGGGACTATCTTGAGCGCATGGAAGCACCGCTGAAGTCGATAACTTCGCATCTGCCTCCCGAGGCTTCGGTATGGCCGGAATATGTGAGGGCCATTGTGGCCGGTAATACTCGTCGGGGCGCCTCTCCCGAAGTCGCGGACAAGGCCCTGGCACTCATGCGCAGAGTTTCGGATGGGGCTCCGTCCGCTTTTCATAAAATACTGCTACGCAGCGTCTACTATTTCCGCCGCCTCGGTGGACGCGGTCAGAACCACATCCTCAGACTGCTGCTTGGCGGCGGCAAAGTGATATGAAGTTACAGGTTCTAATATGCACCTACGGCAACAGGATTGCCGGTATCGACCCCGACAGCCTGCCGCAGCTCGACGGCGTCGGCTACCTGATAAGCTGGCAGAATCCCGGGCAGAAAGTGCCTTCCTCAGCATGGCAGCACCTTGGCGGGCGTAATGATGTGGAGATTGTCGAAACCGACAGCAAGGGCTTGAGCAAAAACCGTAACCATGCCTTTGATCGGGCATATGCTCCCTATGCGCTGATTGCCGACGACGACACTTCGTTCTCCCGCGACGGACTTGTCGGGATTATCGAGGCCTTTGAAAGTGATTCGAAGCTCGAACTGGTGACAGTCAGGAGCGAAAGCCCCAAGACGCGAATATATCCACCTGACGGACACGACCTTGCCAAGCCCTTCAAAGGTTACTATACGATTTCCATCGAGATAGCCGTGAGGATGGATTCTGTCCGCTCCCGCGGCTGGCATTTCAGTCCGCTGGCCGGAATCGGAGCCCCTTATCTCGGCTCGGGCGAGGAGAATCTGTTTCTGCTTCATGCCGTCCGCAGCGGAGCCAAATGCCGTTTTCTCGATTTCGTTGTGGCCCGTCATCCCGAGCCTACTACCTCCGAACGCGCCGGAGCGGAGGCTTCCGTTCTGCGTGCCAAAGGAGCCTGCCTGCGTCTTATGCGAGGCAATATCACAGCGCTGACGCGCTTTCCGATCGAAGCCATGCGCTCGCCCGCGCCCTTCCTGACAGCATTGTGGCACTACATGCAGGGCTACGTCTACTCCATCCGCCACCGTAAAGAGCTATGAAAGTCCTTCTGCTGGGAGATGCCAGTAACTATCACAACAGCCTGGCGCAGGGTCTGAGGAAACTCGGACATACGGTCTGTGTAGCCTCTGACGGCAGCCGCTGGATGAAAACCGACCGCGATATCGACCTGACGCGTCCATTCCGCGGTCCTGCCGGTGGCGCGCTTCTCTACGGCAGAATGCTCACCATGCTCGCATCCAAGCTCAGCGGATATGATGTGGTGCAGCTTGTTTCGCCCAGCTTTGTGCAGCTTCGTCCGTCCCGCTTGCTCAAGCTGTTGCACAGGCTGAAGAAGCAGAACGGCATGGTCTGGTTGTCGGCTCTCGGGACAGATTCCAATTTTGTCCGAGCACTTACAAGCCCCAATCCTCCGCTGGAATATTCGGAATGGCAGATTGGAGGCCGTATAACGGCCTGGAGCGATACGCCCGAGGCCCGAAAGGCCGAATGGCTCGCACAGGAGCTATCCGACTATACGGATGAATTCTATGGCCTGATCGATGGAGCCGTCTCGGCACTGTATGAGTACCATAAAGTATTGGAAACGACGCATCCGTCGCTGAATCTGCACTACGGAGGTATCCCGGTGTGTCTTGACGCCCTTCCGGAGCCCGACCTGACGCCGCGCGACACTTTGAACCTTATGTATACGGCTCATCGCGGGCGAGAAGGCGAGAAGGGCAGTCTGTACCTCCTCGACATGCTCCGTCGACTTGAACGTGAGTTCGTCGGGAAAGTACGTCTTTCGACTCCCGCCAATGTGCCATACAGGGACTTCCTCGAGCTTTTGCGGGGTGCGGATATAGTCTCCGATCAGCTCTATTCCTATACGCCGGGGACAACGGCCCTGCTTGCAATGGCTCTTGGCGCGGCGTCCATAAGCGGCGGCGAGGAAGACTTTTACCGTTTTATCGGCGAGGACACATTGCGCCCGATTATCAACCCTGATCCTCTTGACCTTGAAGCATCCTACGACAATCTCCGACAGCTCGTTGCGGACTGCGACAGACTCATGGAACTGCGTCGTGACGGACGTCGGTTCGTGGCCCGGCATAACGAATCGAGTGTCGTGGCGTCCAGATTCGTCGATGCGTGGCAAAAAAGCTGAGCCGCGCCTTGTGTGCGGTTCGGGTTTTATTCGTAACTTTGCAGTGTTTTAAATTGACACTGATGAAGACGACATTCGAAATGGTGGCCAAGACCTTCCAGGGACTCGAGGATGTTCTGGCCGAAGAACTGCGCGGCCTGGGAGCCGCCGATGTGACACCCGGTAAACGCATGGTCAGCTTCCGCGGCGACCTCGAGATGATGTACCGCGCCAATATGTGCTGCCGCACAGCCCTGCGAATCCTGAAGCCTTTTGCTCATTTCACCGCCCGCGACGCCGACGAGCTCTACGACCGCGTCAAGGAATTCGACTGGAGCTCCCTGATGACGGTCGACCAGACTTTTTCGATTGATACGGTGGCTTTCAGCGATGAGTTCCGTCACTCGCAGTTCGTCACCTACCGTGTCAAGGATGGCATTGTCGACTGGTTCCGCGACCATCTCGGCGACGAGCGTCGTCCGCGAGTACGTCTCGAAGGCGCCGACATCATGATCAACGTGCACATCTCCGGCCGCGACGTGACCCTCAGCCTCGACTCGTCGGGCGAGTCGCTCCATAAGCGCGGCTACCGCAAGGCCCAGACAGAAGCGCCTATCAACGAGGTCCTTGCCGCCGGCATCATCCTCATGAGCGGCTGGCGCGGCGAGACACCTTTCGTCGACCCCATGTGCGGCTCGGGTACATTCCTGATCGAGGCCGCCCTCATTGCCGCAAATATCAATCCCGGCATATTCCGCAGCCACTTCTCCTTCGAGAACTGGCCCGACTTCGACCCCGACCTGCTTGAGGAAATATATAATGACGACAGTGCCGACCGCGCTGTCACAGTGCCTATTGTCGGCGCCGACATCTCGCCCCGCGCCATCGCCATCGCCACTGAGAACGCAAAAAGCGCCGGCGTCATGCAGTACCTCTCACTTGAGGTGCGTCCCATCGCCAAGTGGGAGCAAGCGCCTGCACCCGCCGGTGTGCTGGTCACCAATCCGCCTTACGGCAAGCGCATCGGCGCCGACGACATGAACGCCCTCTACAGCACCATCGGAACCGTGCTCAAGCACGTATTTACGGGCTACCACGCGTGGATAATCGGCTATACTGACGAATATTTCAACGAGATAGGACTCGCTCCCTCGCAGCGTGTACAGCTCAACAACGGCGGTCTGGACTGCGAGCTCCGCGAGTATGTGATATTCGAGGGCAGCAAGCGCCAGTTCCGTGCCGGCGGCGGTGCCATCAAGCGCGAGCGTCCCGAGCGCGACGCACGTCCGTCGCGTCCCCGCAAGCCCGTGTCCGACAGGAATGGCGACGATTCCGCGCGCCGTCCCTACCGTCCGCGCAAGCAGTACGAGAGCGACCGTGCCGACACTCCCTCGACACGCCCCTTCCGCCGCCGCGAATCCGAAGGCGAAAAAACTGAAAAGCAGGAGCGCCGTCCGCTCAACCTGTCGCGTCTCGGCCGTCAGCCCAGCATCCCCGAGAGCAAGGAGATTGTGCTCCGCCCGGCATGGCGAGCACGCCGCAAGAAAGACAACGACGATTCCAACAAATCATAACACTACATCATGACAGCTCAAAAGCCTCTGAACGTACTGCTCCTCGGCAGCGGTGGCCGCGAATCGGCCCTGGCATACAAAATCAGCCAAAGTCCCCTCAAGGGCAGGCTCTTCGTAGCCCCCGGCAATGCCGGAACAGGCCGCTACGGCACCGTCCTGAATTTCGCCGCCTCCGACTTCGACGCAGTCTGCAAGGCAGTCGAAGAGCATGAAATCGACCTTGTGGTCGTCGGACCCGAAGACCCTCTGGTTCTCGGCCTGCGCGAGGCTCTCGACGCCCGTCCCGCCGGATGCCGCCCTGTGGCCATGCTCGGCCCGGGTGCCGACGGCGCCGCCCTTGAGGGCAGCAAGGACTTCGCCAAGCTCTTCATGGGGCGTCATGGAATCCCCACAGCACGCCATCTCACCGTCACCGCCGAAACCATCGCCGACGGCGAGGCCTTCCTGGCTACCCTCAATCCGCCCTTTGTGCTCAAAGCCGACGGCCTTGCCGCCGGAAAGGGCGTGCTCATCGAGCCAAGCCTCGAGGCTGCCCGCGCATCGCTGCGCACCATGCTTGGCGGCCAGTTCGGCGCCGCTTCCGCCAAGGTCGTAATCGAGGAGTTCCTCAGCGGCATCGAGTGCTCTGTCTTTGTCATCACCGACGGCAAGGGCAATTACCGCATCCTGCCCCCGGCCAAGGACTACAAGCGTGCCGGCGACGGCGATACCGGCCTGAATACCGGCGGTATGGGCGCTGTATGCCCTCCGCCTTTCGCCGACGCTGAATTCATGAAGAAGGTCGAAGAGCGCGTCGTCCGTCCCACCGTCGAAGGCCTCATCGCCGACGGCATCGACTACCGCGGCTTCATCTTCCTGGGCCTGATGGACTCCGACGGAGACCCGATGGTGATAGAGTACAACGTGCGCATGGGCGACCCCGAGACCGAGGCCGTCATGCCGCGCATCGCTTCCGACATACTTCCCGTGATGTACCATGCCGCCCTCGGACAGCTCACCGACAGCGACATCGTTGTCACCGACCCCCGTGCCGCCGTAACTGTCGTGGCGGTCGCCGGCGGCTACCCCGGCAAGTACGAGAAAGGCAAGGTCATTAGCGGAAAGCTCGAACCGGAACATTCCATCGTCTTCCAT
Organism: Muribaculaceae bacterium; assembly: GCA_029059965.1. Taxonomy (GTDB): domain Bacteria; phylum Bacteroidota; class Bacteroidia; order Bacteroidales; family Muribaculaceae; genus CAG-873. Next base: position 3,149 of record JAIDUY010000525.1, on the reverse strand, counting down.
GCCGGAACGCGCATAGGCGAGGGCGGCCACCCCGTCACCGCCGGAGGCCGAGTGCTCGCTGTCACCTCGCTGGCCGATACGCTCAAGGACGCCGCCAAGGCCTCCTATGCCGCGCTTGCCGACATACACTTCGAAGGCATGCGCTTCCGCAGCGACATCTCGGCCGATGTAACCGACTGATTAAGACTCAATGCGCCCGGCCACACTAACCAGAATACTGCATTCCCGCGGTGTCGCCGCCGTGGCGTCGCTTCTTGCAGTCGCCGCGGCTGTATATTACTATGTCTCCGGGGGAACCGGCGGCATCCTTGCCGACCGTGGCTTCGCGCTTCCGTCTGCCAACGAATGGATTCCGGAAGGATGGGGCAACTTCCTGTCGGCCATGGCTGTCAACGCTCTTGTCGTTGTCATGGCCGCACTGATGAACAAGGTGTACAATATCCTGCGCTCCATGACGGGACTATATATCACCCTGTTCGCGTTCATGCAGGCAGCGACGCCGGGCTTTTTCACCCAGTTCTACACCGGCCCGGTGCTGGCCTTGGCTGTGGCAGTCGGGCTCTACCTGCTTTTCGGATGCTACCGCAGCACACAGGCGTCATGGTCCGTATTCATAGTGTTCATGATGCTGTCGCTGCTGACGGCCACACAGTACTGCTTCGGCCTCTTCATGCCGGCATTCCTGATATGTTGCGCGCAGATGCGCATTTTCAACGGCCGTACACTTGTGGCCGCCTTTTTAGGCACGCTTACGCCGTGGTGGATTCTTTTGGGTTTTGGCATCGTCACGCCACAGACCCTCCATGTGCCCGACTTCCGCAGCATCTTCGCCGAGCTCGACCCGGGCGACATGCTGTGGACGCTCATCAGCGCAGGCTTCACCGGCCTGCTGCTTGTTCTGAGCATCATCCTCAATGTATTCAAGACCATAGCCTATAATGCCCGGAGCCGTGCCGTCAACGGCGCCATTACGGTCACGGCGCTGTTTGCCATCGTCGGAGCCTGCGCCGACTTCAGCAACATCCCGGCCTACATACCTCTGCTTAACTTCTGCGCCGCCATACAGACAGCGCATTACTTCTCGACGCACCGTGCCGATCGCAGCTGCTTCGCCATCCTTGCCGTCATCGCGGTCTACGTCGCCCTGTACTTATGCCAAACAGTAATCTGAACATCCTGATAGAGGAGAACGTGCCCTTCGTGCGCGGACTCCTTGACGAATACGCCAACGTGCGCTATCTCGCACCCGACGAATTCACACCGCGCAATGTCGCCGACGCCGACGCCATGATAGTGCGTACACGCACACGCTGCGACCGCGACCTGCTCGATAAGTCGCGCTGCAAGCTCATCGCCACGGCCACCATAGGCACCGACCATATCGACCTGCCTTTCTGCGCATCGCGCTCCATCACTGTGGTCAACGCTCCCGGCTGCAACGCTCCGGCAGTGGCCCAGTATGTGTTCGCCTCGCTCCTGGCCGTAGTCAACCGTCCGCTGTGCGAGCTCACCATAGGCATTGTCGGACTGGGACATGTGGGCTCCATCGTCGAGAACTGGGCTCGCTCGCTCGACATGAAAGTGCTGCGCTGCGACCCGCCCCGACGGCGTTGCGAGGGAGGGGAGTGGAACACCATGGAGGAGATTGCCGCACAGGCCGACATCATCACCTTCCACACACCCCTGACCCGCGAGGGCGCCGATGCCACATATCATCTTGCCGACGAGGCTTTTTTCAGCTCTCTGCGCCGCACTCCCGTCATTGTCAATTCGGCCCGCGGTCCTGTCGTTGACACCGCCGCGCTCATCGAGGCGCGCCGCAAGGGGCTCGTCGGCCCGCTGATTTTAGACTGCTGGGAGAACGAACCCGAAATAGACCGCACGCTGCTCGACATGGCCGCCGTGGCCACTCCGCACATAGCCGGATATTCGCGCCCCGGCAAGGTGCGTGCCTCGCAGCAGGCCCTCGACGCCGTCACCACCATGTTCATGCTGCCCCGTGTGACTCTCGACCAGCCTCTGCCGCCGGCTCCGGCGCGCTCGGTGCGCATCGCCGACATATGCGCCGGATACGACCCCATGGCCGACACACAGGCACTGAAGTCCGACCCGGCGGCTTTCGAAGGCCTCCGGAATCACTATCACCTCCGCGACGAAGTCCCCGAGGGTTCCACTCCCGACTGATAGTTAATAAATAGTAAAAACAACAGCCAATCAAAACCATTTGGCGCCGATTTAGTAATTTTGCCGCTACGATGGAACTGAACCTGACCATAGACAGGGGAAATACCGCGCTGAAAGTCGCCCTGTGGGACCGCGACAACCGTATGGTGCGCCAGACGGTTTCGTTCGACCCCGCCGGGGCTGCCGACCTCGTGCGCAGCATCCTTGAGCCCGGCGACACTGTCGCGGCCGCAATATACTGCTCGGTGGTCTCTGCCGCCCGCGGCGCCGACATGGAGTCGCTGGCCGCTTTTTGTCCGCGTGTCATTGACCTTGACTGCAACACGCCGATGCCTCTGAGGCTCTGCTACGGCACTCCCGAGACCCTCGGCGCCGACCGCATTGCCGCAGCCGTCGGTGCCCGCGACTATGCCGGAGGCCGTCCCGCGATGGTCGCCGACGTGGGTACTGCGGTGACTTACGACTTTGTCGATGCCAAAGGATACTATCTCGGAGGCAACATCGCTCCCGGAGTCAGCATGCGTCTGGCCGCACTCCACGCCCACACGTCGGCTCTGCCGGAGGTAGACACGTGCGGCAACACTCCTCTGTGGGGAAGCTCCACCGAAGAAGCTCTGCGCAGCGGTGCCCTGCGAGGCGTCGCCGCCGAGCTCGACTACTATCGCCGCGCCGCCGGCTCCGATGCCGTGACCGTGCTCACCGGCGGCAGTTCGCCTCTGCTTGCCAAGGCAGGCATCATCGATTTCGACTACATACACGACCCGTACCTTGTGCACCGCGGTCTTAACTGCATACTACGTTACAATGAAATTATTTAGGCTCCTCGCTGCTGTCGCATTCATCACTGCCGCCGTCGCCGTCCAGGCTCAGAACGGCACCATGACTCCATATTCCCGATATGCCTACGGTATGCTCGGCGACCATGCCACCAGCGCCCAGCGCTCCATGGGCGGTGTCGGATACGC
>JAIDUY010000524.1 GCA_029059965.1 Muribaculaceae bacterium | reverse complement strand
CCTTCTCCCCCCCCCCCTCGGTCCGTGCGCTTTTTTTTCTTCATAACCCGCCCCCCCGGGGGGGGGGGGGGGGGCCCCCCCCCCCCCCCCCCCCCCGCTTTATACAAAAGCTATGAAAAAACTCGTCTGCCTTGACGCCGCCACCCTCTATCCCGCAGGCGACCACGAGTGGAACCGCTTCGCCGACATAGCCGCCACAGTCGAGATATACGACCGCACAGCCCCTGACCAAACAGCCGCCCGCTGCGCAGGCGCCGACGTCGTCCTGACAAACAAGGTGGCAATCGGAGCCGACATCATGGACGCCTGCCCAGAAATCCGCTACATCGGCGTGCTGGCCACCGGCTACAACATCGTCGACACCGCCGCAGCCCGCGAGCGCGGCATCACCGTCGCCAACATACCCGCCTACAGCACAATGTCGGTGGCACAGACAGCCATAGCCCTCCTGCTGGCTCTGACCAACCGCGTCGAGCACTACACGCGGCGCATCGAAGACGGAGCCTGGGTCAACTCGCCCGACTTCTCCTTCACCGACTTCGCCTGGCACGAACTAACAGGCAAGACCATGGCCATCGTCGGCTTCGGCAACATCGGCCGCGCCGTCGCAGCCATCGCCGCTGCCATGGGCATGAAAATCATGGCCGTGACATCAAAACCCGCCGAATCGCTGCCCGAAGGCTACGTCAAGGCCAATCTCGACACGGCATTCGCCACCGCCGACATCGTCAGCCTCCACTGCCCTCTCACCCCCGACACCGCAGGCATGGTCAACGCCCGCCGTCTGGCATCTATGAAGCGCGACGCCATAATCATCAACACCGCCCGCGGCGGCCTCGTCGACGAAGCCGCGCTCGCCGATGCCCTGCACCGCGGCGTCATCGCCGGAGCAGGCCTCGACGTCCTCTCTTCCGAGCCGCCCGCCCACAGCAATCCCATGCTGTCCGCCCCGAACACAGTCCTCACCCCGCACATCGGATGGGCCTCGTTCGAAGCCCGCCGGAGGCTGTTCGAAATCGCGCTCGGCAACCTCCGCGCCTTCGCCGAGGGAAAGCCGGCCAACACCGTCATCTGACATTCATCCATCCCCGGCCAAGCAGGCAGGACATAAAACACTCAATAAGATTCATCATGACTATTCCGAAATTACGCTCGGCCATGACGGTCGCAGCCGCCGCAATCGCAATCACAGCCGCAGCCGAAGGCTATCAGGTCAACACACTAAGCGCCCGCCAGAACGGCATGGGGCACACGGGCACATCGCTCAAACTCGGCGCCGAGAGCATGATATTCAACCCCGCAGGCCTCGCCTACCTCGAGGACAACATCCAGTTCACAGGCTCCGTCACCTCCATCTTCGCCCACGCCACCGCCAAAGTCGACGGCAGCAGCTACAACACTTCCAACGGCGCATCCACCCCCATGGCATTCAGCCTCGGCATGAAAATCTACGACAACCTCAGCGCCGGCGTCAGCTTCTACACACCCTACGGCAGCGGCATCAACTGGGGCGAGAACTGGCCCGGAGCCGTGCTGAATCAGAAAGTGACCTTGCGCGCCTTCACCGTCCAGCCCACCATCGCCTGGCGCATCCTCCCCAACCTTTCCATCGGCGCCGGAGCCATGATTACATGGGGAACCGTCGACCTCGGCAAAGGCCTCGTCCCCGTGTCGTCCATGAACGGCCTGCTGGCCATGGCCGGCAGCGACTACCGCTTCACCGACACCCCCGCCTCCATCAACCTCAGCGGCAAGGCCGCGGCCACCGTCGGCATACACGTCGGCGCCATGTGGGACATCACCCCGCAGTGGACCGTAGGCGCCTCCTTCCGCAGCAAGATGAACCTCACCGTCAAGTGCGGCGACGCCTCGCTGAGCTACGCCAACGAAATTGCCCGCACCCTGCTGCAGGAACGCCTCGACGTACTCGACCAGGCAAACTTCACCGCAACAATGCCCGCTGCCGCCGTGCTCACCTTCGGAGCATCATACAGACCGGTCAAGAAACTCACCCTCGCCCTCGAGGCACAGTGGACAGGATGGAACGCCTACAAGACACTCGAAATCGACTTCCTCAGCGAACACCTCGCAGCCTACAACCAGCACCTGACCAAGAACTACCGCAACTCCTGGACCTTCCACGCCGGAGCCGAGTACAACATCACACCCCGTTTCGACGCCCGCCTCGGCCTCATGGTCGACATGACACCCGTCCGCAACGGACACTACAACCCCGAGACGCCCGGCATGACCAAAATCGCACCCTCGGCAGGCTTCTCCTTCCGCCCTGTCCGCAACTTCAGCATCGACGCATCGCTGCTCTACGTAGCAGGCCTGGGACGCGACGGCGCATCCTGCACCTACGCCGACCTCCTCGCAGGCACCGAGCGCACCTTCACGGCCGACTACCGGGTGCATGCATGGTGCCCATCCATCGGAGTGTCGCTGCAGTTCTGAGAAAATACGGAAACTGTTAAATACAAAAGTCGATTTTAACTTAAAAGTGTTAAAGTCGACTTTTGTTAATAAAATTTTGTCCTTGGAATTGTTTATGAACCGTAAAATCTCTTTCTTTGCAACGCAATACGGACATAGTCCCGCGAAACATATTTAAGAGATTCATCGCTTACTGACAACCACCGAGGACTAAAGTCCGCAAAACTATTACTGATGAAAGCATCCGCTTGACGGCAACCACACCTGATACCATGATTGCTGCCGTATTCGTTCCTGCCTCCACCGTTGTGCGCCCGGCCACTCTTGCCGACTGACGCACGATGCCCGTTTTTACTATTGCTGACAAACAAAAACCATCAATAACCAACCTAACAGTTAACAAAAAACTCCTTGCATGAAGAACATTTGTTTTCAAATGACGCGGAAGGCCTTGCTCGCACTCGCACTGGTGCTGACAATGGCATTCCCGGCTTTAGCGCAGAAAATCACGGTGACAGGCACCGTGTACGAGCCTGAAGGCGAACCCGCCATCGGCGCCAGCGTTGAGGTCAAAGGCGTGGCTAACTACGGCGTGGCTACCGATTTCGACGGTAACTTCACCATCTCCGTGGAACCCAATGCCACCCTTGTGGTTTCGTACGTAGGCTGCGACACCCAGGACATTCCTGTCAATGGACGCACCAACATCGAAGTCCGCCTCACCACCAACACCGTTGCTATGAACGAGCTCGTCGTCGTCGGCTACGGTACCGTCAAGAAATCCGATGCCACCGGTTCGGTAGGCGTCGTGAAGCCCAGCGAAATCGAAGCCGGTCTGGCAACTACCGCCCAGGACCTTCTGGTCGGCGCAAGCCCCGGTGTGGTTGTATCCACCGCAGGCGGTGACCCCGCCGGCGGAGCAAACATCCAGATTCGCGGTGGTGCCTCGCTCTCCGCTTCCAACGCTCCCCTTATGGTTATCGACGGCGTGCCCATGGACGGCAACACCGTGAAGGGCTCCTCCAACCCCCTCTCGCTCGTAAGCCCCGAGAACGTCGAGAACATGACCATCCTCAAAGGCCCGTCCGCTACCGCAATCTACGGTTCGCGCGCTACCAACGGTGTGATCATCATCACCACCAAGCGCGGTAAGAGCGGCCGTCCTCAGGTCAACTTCACTGCAAACTTCTATGTAGCGACTCCCCGCAACTACCTCAACATGATGGACGGCAACCAGTTCGCCAGCTTCATCAACGAGCGTTACGGCGCCGAGAGCCTCCAGGCCGCTCAGATCGGCCTCAACGGCGTGAACTACAACACCAACTGGCAGAAAGAAGTACTCCGCACATCCTTCTCGCACGACTATAACCTGAGTGTCGGCGGTACAGCCGGCGTACTCCCCTACCGTGTTTCGGTCAACTACACCGGCACCGACGGTATCGTACGCAACACCGACAACAAGCGTCTGGGCGCCAGCATCAACCTCACCCCGACCTTCTTCGACGACCTCCTCAGCGTCAACGCCAATGTCAAAGGCTCCTACATCACCAACGACTACAGCGGCAACGGCGCCCTCGGCGCAGCCATCGGCTTCAACCCCACCCTGCCCGTACGCGTTCCCGGCCTGACCACCTTCAACGGCTACACCACCTACCTTAACGGCGGTGTCGTGGCTCAGCCCGACGCCGACGGCGTGCAGCCCGACGGCACACTCATCAACAACCTCTACTCCAAGAACCCCGTGGCCCTGTCCAACGACAACTACAGCCACTCCAAGGTTTACCAGAGCGTCGGCAACCTCCAGCTCGACCTCAAGATGCCCTTCCTCCGTGAGCTCCGCGCCAACCTCAACCTCGGCTACGACTACAACCACGGCGAAAACGCCTCCTACTCGATGCCCAACTCGCCCCAGGCCTGGGACGGCAGCTTCGCTGTACGCGGCACCGACGGAAGCACCATCTATATCCGAAACGGCTACGGCAGCCGCAACAAGGAACTCGAAGAGCGCTACACCCTCATGCTCGAGTTCTACCTCAACTACAACAAGCACTTCGAAGCCATCAAGAGCGACCTCGACGTAACAGCAGGTTACTCCTGGCAGCGCTTCAACAACAGCGGCCACAACTTCAGCACCGTTGTCAACGATATCGTCAACAGCGACTTTATCATCAGCAACCCGCTGATCAACGGCGGCAACCCCATCCACGCAGGCAACTTCGCCGGCTACCAGTACAGCCCCACCTACTACTACAAGTCGCGCTATCAGCTCGTGTCGTTCTTCGGCCGTCTGAACTACACCTTCGCCGACCGCTACCTCCTCACCGCCACAATGCGTCGCGACGGCACCAGCCGCTTCGGCAAGGACAACCGCTGGGGTAACTTCCCCTCCGTCGCCCTCGGCTGGAAGCTCCTCGACGAAAGCTTCATGGAAGGCGCACGCGGCGTGATGAACGAACTCAAGATCCGCGCGGAATGGGGTATCACCGGCCAGCAGGACCTCGGCGGCGACTACTTCCCCTACCTGCCCGTCTACAACGTATACACCGGCACCAGCGACACTTATCCCATCGGCGGCGAATACGTCTACATCTCCTATCCCGAGAAGTACAACGCCAACCTCAAATGGGAGGAAACCAAGACATGGAACGTCGGTCTCGACTTCGGATTCCTCAACAACCGCATCAACGGTAGCCTCGAGTACTACATCCGTAAGACCACCGACCTCCTCGTATGGGCAAACTACCCCGCAGGCTCCAACCTGAGCAACATGGGTAACATCAACCTCGGCGACCTCAAGAACACCGGTATCGAGTTCAACATCAACACACGCCCCATAGTCACCCGCGACTTCGTGTGGAACTCCAACCTCAACCTCGCCTGGAACCGCAACAAGATTACCCGCCTCGCTGAAGGCGCCGATACGATGACCGGCAACATCGGCACCGCCGGCAACGTCCAGAAGCACGAAGTCGGCCAGGCCGCCTACAGTTTCTACGTCTACGAACAGGCATTCGACGCTAACGGCAATCCCCTCGAAGGCGTTTACGTCGACCAGAACGGCGACGGCGTAATCAACAACGATGACAAGATTTTCTACCACCACGTTCACCCCGACATCACCGCAAGCTGGCACAACACCTTCAACTGGAAGAACTGGGACTTCGGCTTCGTTCTCCGCGGAGCTTGGGGCAACTGGGCTTACAACAAGAACCAGGTCGACAACTCCTTCGTTTCGGTCACCGCTTCCGCTCCCCTGTCGAACGTGATGAACAACACCTATCTCTTCGAGAGCACAAAGAGCACCGAACTCCAGCTCAGCAGCTACTTCGTGCAGAACGCATCCTTCGTTCGCTGCGACAACATCACCCTCGGCTACACCTGGGATAACCTGCTGCGCAACAACCTCCGCCTGCGTCTCTACGGTGCCGTTCAGAACCCCTTCGTCATCACCAAGTATAAAGGCCTCGACCCCGAGCTCGTCTACCAGCAGGGTATCGACGGCAGCGTTTACCCCCGTCCCATCACCTTCACTCTGGGCGTAGTCGCTAACTTCTAAATAATTGTACAATATGAAATTGAACAAATATATCGTTGTCGGCTGCATCGCGCTGATGGGCGCCACCACCTCCTGCGTGGGCGACCTCGACCTCAAGCCGAACAACCCCAACACCAAGCTCGAGCTCTCCACTGTCGAGGAATGGGACGGCTTCCTTGCCCGTCTCTACGGCAACCTCTACCGCGACGACATCATCTCCACTTCCGACGCTGGTGCCGGCACCTTCACCCGTACCCACTTCAACCTTCAGGAAATCGTTGCCGACGAGTGCTTCATCTCCAAGAAGTGGAACGACCCCGGCTACCAGCCCCTGAACACGAACACATGGAGCAGCGACAACGAATGGATCTACGCCGCATTCGCCCGTGAGTTCTTCAACGCCAAGATGAGCGCCGAGTTCATCTACCAGATGCAGAACGCCGGCGGCGCCGCCTTCTTCGATGAAACCGAAATGAAAGCGCGCATCGCCGAAGCCCGCGCTCTCCGCGGCCTCGCATACTACTACATGATCGACTTATTCGGTCGCGGTCCCTGGGTGGACGAAAACTCCACCACCGGTGCCATCCCTCCCACATATGACCGCGTACAGCTCTTCAACGCCATCACCGAAGAACTCCGCAACAGCGTCGACGACCTCAAGCCCGCCGCTCAGCAGGAATACGGCCGCGTAAGCCGCGAAGCAGGCTACATGCTTCTGGCCAAGCTTTACCTCAATGCCGAAGTCTACACCGGAACTCCCATGTACACCGAGTGTGCTCAGGCCCTTCAGAAGGTTGTCGGCACCGGAATCAGCCTCGCTCCCGAGTACAAGTACCTCTTCTGCGCCACCAACGACAAGTACGTCGGCAACGGCGAAATCCTCTGGGCTGTGCCCCAGCAGCAGGGCCGCATGGAAACATGGGGCGGCACAACCTACCTCACCGCAGGCGCATGGGTCGAGACAGTGCCCGTGGAAGTGCTCACACGCCTGAACTACAGCGGCGACGCATGGTCCGGCCTCCGTCTGCGCCCCGAGCTCTCACAGAGCCTCATGGGTGACCCCCGCCGTCTCATCTATCAGGGTACATTCCAGGAAGCCATCCCCGACCTGGAAGCCTTCGACGTCAACTCCTGCGGCTACATGCTCATCAAGTACAGCAACAGCCCCGAAGACGACTACGAGAACACCGCCGGCGAGAAGAACAACGGCACCGGAATGTCCAACATCGACTATCCTCTGTTCCGCCTTTCCGACGCATACCTCATGCTGGCCGAATGCCAGTTCCGCGGCGTACAGTGCGACGGTCTCAACTACCTCAACCAGGTGCGTGCCCGCGTCGGCCTCGATCCCCTCACCGTCCTCACCGCCGATTCCATCCTCCGCGAGCGCATGAACGAGCTCTACTGCGAAGGTCACCGCCGCAGCGACCTCATCCGCTTCGGCCGCTACGTCGGCAACGCTTACGTATGGTCCTGGAAGAACGGCGTCTACGAAGGTGCATCCATCCCCGAGTTCCGCGCTCTCTTCCCTGTCCCCACCCAGTACGTTTCCACCGTCGGTCAGAACCCCGGTTACTAATGGTCTAACCTAACTTCACAAACAAGCAACAATGAAATTCGCCAAAATATATACCTTTGCAGCCGTGGCTGCTCTGGCTGTGGCCGCAGTTTCCTGCGATGAAGTCACGGATCCGGTGTTCAAGGCTCCCGATGCGGCAGACTTCAAGCTCAACGTACCCCCGCTGCAGGACCAGTACTTCCAGCTCTCCGAGAACGGCACTTTCGAAATCGTAGCCAACGGCCAGCCCGACTACGGCTTCTCGGCAATCGCCCAGTACCGCGCCGAAGTCTCCCTCACCGAGGACTTCGCCGACTTCCGTACCCTCACCCCCACCGGCACCGGAACCCTGAGCCGCATGACCCTCAAGGACGCCGACCTCGCCATCGCACTGTGCCAGATGCACGGCGTGACCTCCGACGAGGATTATGTCGACCAGGGCATCGAGAAAGTCTACTTCCGCGGTGTAGCATTCATCAACGGCATCGAGGAAAGCTACGTCACTACTACCAACGTCGTTTCCCTCAACAAGGTACAGGGCTACTTCGCACTGCCCCAGCCCAACTACATCTTCTGCATCGGCAACTATCTGGGCGACTGGATCGGTCCTGACGCCGCCAATGCCGACAAACTCCGTCCCTACCGCGTGAGCGAGCTTCCCAGCGAAATCGGCAGCAACGTATTCCACGCCACCATCGACTTCCAGACCAACGCTCCCATCTTCCGCTTCTACACCGGCCTCAACGGCTGGGACATACCCGCCGACTTCACCCCCGGCACCGGCAAGGCTGCGTTCTTCAGCCTCGGCGCCACCGGCGGTCCCAACAACGATACCCCCGTTCCCTTCCCCGACTTCGTAGCAGGCAGCACACTCTCCTGGCAGATGATGGAAACCAAGGACTCCTTCAGCTTCCCCAACTACAGCGGTGTGGTAACCATGACCATCGACCTCAACAACGCCGAGGCTCCCATGGCTCACTTCCAGGCTGAATAAGGCAAGTGCAATTTCAAAAACCGAAAAGATAAAAACACAGATATGAAAAAAATCTCTTTTATCGCAGCGGCAGCGCTTGCCATCGCCGGATTCACCTCCTGCGACGAGTACACACTGCCCAATCCTCCGGCGCAGAGCAACCCCGCCGAGGCTGTGTTCGCCGCTTCCGACCTGGAAGTGACCAACATCGCCGGCGACGCTATCAACCTTGTCTCCGCCCTCGAGGCCAACGAACAGCCTGAGCTCATTCAGTTCACGGTCAACAATCTTCCCCTCGACCGCACCGTGAAGTTCGTGATGCAGATTTCCGACACCGAGGACTTCGCCAAGACCGCCCAGGTATCCACCAACATCAATGAGCAGAACATCGTGCGAGTATCCGTCTACGACCTCGAGAATGCCTACGCCGATAACTTCAGCCGCAGCCTCGACCCCGCGACCATCTACATTCGCTACGAAGCCTACATCGTCAACGCCACCGGCAGCGAGAGCGTGCGCGTAGGCGGTCCCGACACCTACTTTGCCGTGTCGTCGGCCACCCTCACCCCCGTGCTCCTGGGTCACGTCATCGAAGAGACCTACTACCTCGTAGGCAGCTTCAACAACTGGCAGATCAGCTCCGCTATCCCCTTCACCCAGACCAACGAAGGCAACCAGTACGATGAACCCGACTTCCACGTCAACGTTCAGGTTACTCCCGACCAGGCCGAAGCCGGATACCAGTGGAAGATTATCCCCGGCAGCGCTTATGCAGCCGGCAACTGGGAAGGTGCCTACGGTGCTGTCGCCGCTTCCGAGACCGAACCCCTCAACGGCAACCTCGTCGAGTCCGCAGAACCCGAATCCAACGCCGGCACCATCGCCGAACCCGGTTCCTACCAGATCAAGGTCAATATGTACAAGCTCACCTACTCCGTAGGTCTCGCTTACGACTACCTCTGGATCAAGGCTAACGGCTACTACGGCGCCTTCAACCGCATGCTCCGCCTCAGCACCAAGAACTACATCGACTACGTAGGTGTGATGCGCGCCAACCACACCTTCTCGCTCTACTGCCAGGGTTCGTCGGCAGTAGGCGGTGTAGCCTACGGCAACAACGCCGATGTCGAGACCGTTACCGGCGAAGACGGCATCACCAAGGGCGGCATGAGCCTCACCACCGAGATGGGCAATGTAGACAACATGAACGTGCCCGACTACGGCTTCTACCTGCTCCGCGCCAACCTCAACAAGCTCGAGTGGAGTGCGGCACCCATCAACAGCATCAGCCTCGTGGGTGAATTCAACGGCTGGAACACCGCCGACGAAGCCGCTACGATGAGCCACAACAACTACTGGACCGTATGGACACTCAACGATGTAGTGCTCCCCGCAGGCGAATTCAAGTTCTGCGCCAACCACGACTGGGCTATCAGCTTCGGCGGTGCCCTCGACAACATCGAAGAGAACGGTTCCAACATCGCTGTGTCCGAAGCAGGCACCTACGACGTTGTCCTCGACTTCACCACCATCCCCTACTCCGCTACTCTGACAAAGAAGTAAGGCCTCAGGCTCACTCTGAATCCCCAAACCTCGAAATAAAATCTCCCGGCGTGAATGCGTCGGGAGATTTTTTTGCTAACTTTGCAGACATCATGAAGCTCCTAACCGCATTAGAACGCCTCGTCTACCGCGCCGTGCTGCCGCTGCGGCGCCGCTCGCTGCGCAACCGCAGCGTCAGCATCATTTCCAACGACTGCTTCAGCAGCTTCATGTACCGCTTCTACGGCATACCGTTCAACTCGCCCTTCGCCGGACTCTTCATCATGCCCGACGACTACATCGCCCTGCTGCGCGAGCCCTCGGTCCTCGACGCTCCCATACGCATGACCACCGCCGCCGACTCGCGCTGGCGCGACAGGCTTGCCGACCTGCCCGACTATCCCCTCGGCATCCTCCCCGGCGGCATCGAAATCCACTTCCTCCACTACGCCACCGCCGACGAAGCCCGCAGCAAATGGACACGCCGCGTGCCGCGCATCGACTGGAACAACTGCATAGTCAAGTTCAGCCAGAACAACGGCTGCACCGACGAGCACCTGCGCAGCTTCGACGCACTGCCCTATCCGAACAAAGTGGCATTCACCACCCACCCCGTTCCCGGCCTCAAGAGCGTCTTTCCGCTGAGCGAGTTCAGCGGCGAGGCCCAGCTCGGCAAATACTGGAAAATCGCCGACCTGCACTACAATTTCGCCCGCCACGCCGACAGCATCCTCGACGGCAAAGCCTGAGGCTGCCGTTCCGCATTGGCCTCCGGCGAGCAACAAAAGCCGGATTAATCCGACCCGCCTCGCGCGGATTACCTTGCACGGAATAAATTAGTCAACAAAATATTTACAAAATTATTTTGCATTTCCCGAATTTTAACTAACTTTGCCGTGTCGTACGCACGACATTATATCTGCTTACAAATTCACTCAGTTTAACAATTAAATTTATTGCATGAAAAAGCTTTACACTCTTGCTGCTGTTGCAGCTCTCGCGTTCAGCGCCAATGCCCAGCTCTACATCTGCGGTAACGGCGAAGGCCTCGGCTGGGCTCCCGAAGCTCCCATGGAAGTTCAGGCCGTAGACGGCAAGTACACCGTAACCATCAACAACCTCGTACAGTTCAAGATGTCCACCGCCAAGGGCGACTGGGACACCTTCAACGCAGCAGCCCTCAGCTGCATCCCCACCAAGGAAACCCTCGGCCAGGCTATGCCCCTGACTCAGGTAGAAGGCGACATGTACACCCCCTGGAAGGGCGACTACACCCTCGTCGTTCCCGCCGACCTCTCCACCCTCACCCTCACCACCAACACTCCCGAGCCCGGTCCTGAAAAGAACGTATATCTCCGCGGCACCATGAACGGCTGGCTCAACGACGCCGACGACGCCATGAAGGCCGAATGGAAGTTCGCTCCCGTAGAAGGCGAAGCCAACACCTACACCTTCAGCTGCGCAGCTCCCCACAACCTCCCCGTCGGCACCTCCTTCAAGATTGCCGACCTCGACTGGGCTGACGTGAACTACGGTGCAGGCGGTGCCGTTTTCCCCGACGAATTCGGCGGTGAATGGAACTACAATGCCAGCGACGCCACCATGGGCGCAGACTTCGAAGGTGTAATCACCATCGTTCTCCCCACCGAAGCCCGCGGCGCAGCCTACGTTACCCTCAACCCCGAAAGCGCAGGTGTAGGTAACGTTGCAGTAGACAACAACGAGCCCAAAGAATACTTCAACCTCCAGGGTGTTCGCGTAGAGAACCCCGCCAACGGCCTCTTCATCGTTCGTCAGGGCGACAAGGTCAGCAAAGTACTCGTTAAGTAAGGAATTTTTCTCCTCCTTTCATAACACACATTTTCCCATGCGGAGCCGTCCGGCCGGACGGCTCCGTTTTTTTGTAACTACTCAGGCATCCAAACCAGCCAATTAGTATGCCATCTGTTATTGAATGCAGGTTCCTGACTTGTGATTTG
>JAIDUY010000523.1 GCA_029059965.1 Muribaculaceae bacterium | reverse complement strand
CCTGCAGCTCGGCAACGGAAATCCGATTGACAATCTCATCATCATTGCCGAGGACATTGCCCGGCCACAGTGACCCCTGCCGATGCGCGGCCTGCACGGGCGGTGATGTCGCGGAACATTCTCCGCTGCTTTCGCTGTGCGGTCTTTCGTTCCGCAGAGACGACAGGCTGATTCTGGACAATGTCGACTTCACTGTCGACTACGGCGATTTCATAGCCATAACAGGACCCAACGGCGGCGGCAAAACCACTCTGCTGCGTCTTATCCTCGGACTGCTGA
Source organism: Muribaculaceae bacterium (assembly GCA_029059965.1). Lineage (GTDB taxonomy): Bacteria > Bacteroidota > Bacteroidia > Bacteroidales > Muribaculaceae > CAG-873. The sequence continues at coordinate 4,330 of JAIDUY010000523.1, read as the reverse complement.
AGCCCTCCGAGGGCAATATCGTGTTCTACACGCGCGACGGAAAGCCGACGTCCACGCCTCCTGCCTTCGGCTATCTGCCGCAGAAGAACGCCGTCGACTCCCATTTCCCCATAACTGTGCGGGAGGTCGTATGGTCGGGGCTGCTTTCCGAAAAAGGATGGTCCAAAGAGAAGAAGGCCGAGGCCGTCGAGGACGCCATCCTGCTTTTAGGCCTCGAAAATCTGGCCGACAGGCCGATAGGCCGCCTCTCGGGCGGTCAGTTCCAGAGGGCACTGCTGGCGCGCGCCATTGTCAGGGAGCCCGGAGTGCTTGTTCTGGACGAGCCGCTGAGCTACCTCGACAAATTCTTTGAGGAGCGTCTTTACCGCATCATCGAAGACATTTCCAGGCGCTCCACCATTCTGCTTGTAAGCCATGAGATGAGCCGCATCGCAGGCATGGCATGCCGGCATATAATCGTGGACCACACACTCTCCGAGTGTACGGCCTCGTGTCATTTCCGTCCTGAAATTTGATTATCGGTGGATGTGTAACTTCGGCAGCATCTGTCGAAGGCGCATCAGTCCGTCCCTCACATACAGCGATACAGGCGTTATGATGGGGCGGAAACGTGTCTGCTGCGTGGGGGCGAACAGTTTTAGCTTGCCGGGATGACATTTAATCTCGATTTCGGAGGGCATAATCGAGGGGTCGCCGTCAATGTGTGCCGCGCCGTGTCCGGTGCGTATGATTCGCAGGTTTGTCGCCCGGAATGTATCTACCATCGCGTTCTTTCCGATAAATCCGGCAAGGAAGTCGACTCCGAGGATTGCCTGCTCGAAGATGTTGCCCGTATGCACTACCGTGATGTCGAGTTCGCCGTCGGTGACAGAGGCGTCAGGTGCGATGAAGGCATTGTTTCCGTACTGCGAGGCATTGCACACCACCACCAGGAAAGCCCGGTCGGAGATGGTCTGACCGTTTACCTCGATTACATAGTTCTCGGGCGAGAAGTTAACGTACTCGTCGATGGCGCTCTTGAGGTACATGATGAGACCGCGGCGTTTCTGGCGGGCGAAGCGCTCGCTGACTGCAGCATCGAACCCGACGCCGAAAGTACAGAAGAAAGGCTCGCCGTTGGCACTGCCGTAGTCGGCGTCGATGATGTTTCTTTCCGCTATGACACGTATGGAACGTGCCACATCGACAGGAATGCCGAGATGGCGCGCCAGTCCGTTGCCGCTGCCGCATGGAATTATGCCGAGGGCGGTTTCGGTGCCGATGAGGCCGCGGGCGGCTTCGTTTACTGTTCCGTCGCCGCCGCAGACGAGCACTCCGAGATAGTCGGCGGCCCTGGCTGCCTCGGCTGCCAGCTCGGTGGCATGGCCGGGGCCTTCGGTGGCGCGCAGGTCTATGTCAAGGTTCAGAATCTGCAAACGCCGCAGCACATCGGGTATGATACGGTGCTTGGACACCGTTCCGGAGGCCGGGTTGACTATCAGGCGTACTTTTTCTCTATTCCTTTCCATGCAGTGGAATCGACAGAAATTTCAATCAGTTATGGAGCAGCACGAACTGTGGCACCCAGGCCTTGACCGCAACATTGCCGAGACCTTCGCCGAGGTCAAGGTTCACGTCGCCGTCGCTGAAAATCACAGCAACACGGTTTCCGGTCTGCGCATCGGCCTTGACTACCTTGAGAACATCCGCACCATCGACATTGAAGCGCTCCATCGAAGTAGCGCCGCGCCACATGGCGGGATTGTTGCGGCGGAAGTTCATGGCATGTGCGATATAGTCGCGCAGCGCCTGCTCGCCGCTGTTGCGTGCATAGAGATGACCCGAGGTGCGAGCCACGTTGTCCTTCTGTCCGCCGTGGGTGTCGCGGCTGAGGTCGGCATATTCGTCGCCGTAGGAGAGGGTGACAGGGCCGGGATATGCGGCGAGTATTGCGTTGAGGGTATTTAGTTTGCCTTAGTAGTGCGGGTCGGCGTGGTCGAGATGGTCGGCGACACGGAAGCCGTCGTGGTTGCTCAGGAAGAGATTGGGCAGCAGGCGGTCGTCGGCATATCCGCGGGCAGTGGGAGCCGAGAGGATGGTCACGACATCATCCCAGCCGTTGGGCAGGATTTGGCCATACTGCTGCATGGGGCCGGAAATGAGCTCCTTGCCCTGGAAATCGAAGGCGCTGAGAAGACCGCCCTCGCGGTAGACGCCGCGGTTGATGACATCGGCATCGCCCCAGTCCTCGCCTACCATGTAGCCGAGGGTACCCCACTGCTCGCCGGCGGCGCGGCGGCGTGCCGCAGCCTCTTCGACAGCGGCGCGTATCTCGGTCCAATAATTATGACCGCCCTGCATTGCCTGATAGGCCTGGTCGAGGCGCCAACCGTCGATGCCGTAGTTCTCGATGTAGTACGTGGCCACGTCCTTGATATAGTCGAGCGACTCGGGGTACTTGATGTTGCCGGTCCCGCCCTGCTCTCCGCGGTCGCTCAGCACACGGGTGCTGTCGAGCACATGACCCGCAGGCGAGGGAGCAGTCACGCCACCGTGATGTCCGAAGACACCGTCGAGGATGACATAGAGTCCGCGGGCATGGGCTGCGTCGATAAGCTCACGGAAGTCCTCGTCGGTTCCGAAATGAGGGTCAATCGCGAAGTAGTTGTTGGTGAAGTAGCCGGTGGCCTGCAGTTTCTCGCCGCCTTGCGCGGTGCTGCTGTCGAAGACCGGAGTCATCCATATTGCGTTGACTCCGAGCGACGCGATATGATCGAGCGATTCGATGATGCCCCGCAGATTGCCGTTCTTGGTGTGGCCGTCGGGGCCCCACATGGCCGTATAGCCTGAGGCGCCGTCATCGGAATGACGGAAAGAGGCTACCATAATCTGATATATGGCCAGCGAGCGGTGCTCGTCAGGACTGGCTGTAATCTGCGCCGTGCTCTTCCCGAACAGGGCGAGCAGGGCAAGAAGCAGGCATTTGAGTCGCTTGATCATTGTTGTAGTCTTTGAAACGTGGCTCTACTGTTTGTTTTTCAGGATTCCTCCTGCATGGATTCGGAGAATTCCATCAGGTAGGCTTTGATGAAGTCGTCGATGTCGCCGTCCATCACGCCACCGACGTCGGCGGTCTGGTGGTTGGTGCGGTGGTCTTTGACACGACGGTCGTCGAAGACATAGCTGCGAATCTGCGAGCCCCATTCGATTTTCTTCTTGCCGGCCTCGACCTTGGCCTGTTCGGCCATGCGGTGTTCGAGCTCCTTGGCATAGAGGATGGAGCGCAGCTGACGCAGTGCGTTTTCCTTGTTCTTCGGCTGGTCGCGGGTCTCGGTGTTCTCGATGAGAATCTCTTCTTTCTCGCCCGTATAGGGATCGGTGAACTGATAGCGCAGACGCACGCCGGATTCGACCTTGTTCACGTTCTGGCCGCCGGCGCCACCGCTTCGGAAGGTATCCCACGAAAGCAGGGCGGGCTCGACCTTCACCTCGATGGTGTCGTCGACAAGGGGAGTCACGAACACCGAGGCGAACGAAGTCATGCGCTTGCCCTGAGCATTGTATGGCGACACGCGCACAAGGCGGTGCACACCGTTTTCGCTCTTTAGGAATCCGTAAGCGAAATCGCCCTCGACGTTTATGGTACAGCTCTTTATGCCGGCCTCATCGCCTTCGAGGAGGTTGGCGATGGAGGTTTTGTAGCCGTGAGCCTCGGCCCAGCGCAGATACATGCGCATCAGCATCTGTGCCCAGTCCTGACTCTCGGTGCCGCCGGCGCCGGAGTTGATTTTGAGGACAGCGCTCATGATGTCGCCTTCACCACGCAGCATGTTGCGCAGCTCGAGCTCTTCGAGAAGTGTCGTGGCATGCTTGTAGGCAGCGTCCACTTCGCTTTCTTCGACTATTTCCTCTTTAAAGAATTCGAGAGCAAGCTTGAGTTCGTCGACAGCGCCTTCGAGTTCGGCGTAGTCGTTGATCCACTTCTGGAGATCCTTGATTTTCTTCATCTGCTTCTGGGCAGCCTCGGCATTTTCCCAAAAGCCGTCCGCCATCGTGCGGAGCTGTTCTTCTTCGACTGCTATTTTCTTCCCGTCGATGTCAAAGATACCTCCTCAGCGCAAGCATACGCTCAAAAGTCTCTTTTAATTGTTCCTGAGTAATCATTGTCTTATATCGTGTTTTAATTTTTCGTCCGGCAAAGTTACGCAATTTTTCCCATCCCTCCAAACTGCCCGTCCGCGTCCGGCTGAAGTAACAGAGGATAAGAGCCGGTTCGGTAACTACTCAGGCATCCAAACCAGCCAATTAGTATGCCATCTGTTATTGAATGCAGGTTCCTGACTTGTGATTT
>JAIDUY010000522.1 GCA_029059965.1 Muribaculaceae bacterium | reverse complement strand
ACCGTCGGCATGCCAGTGCCCGGCACCATGAGCTCCGTGAACTGGATTACCATGCAGGACCCCACCCTCGTCTTCGGCATACCCGTCATCGCCTACCGTCTGGCCGACGGCACCATCCTCGAAAACCAGCAGCTCGAGCCTGACGTACGCGCCGAGAACAGCCCCGAAGAAGTAGCCGCCGGCATCGACAACCAGCTCCGCGTGGCCGTTGAAGAACTACTCAGACAAATCGACGCACAATGAACATAATAGGCGAAAGCAGCAGTACACGCACCGAATGGGCACTCGTCGACGGCGACCGCATCGTCGAGCACGCCTTCACCACCGGCCTCAACCCCTTCTTCCAGAGCCGTCGCGAAATCAGCCACAGCATACGCCTCGAGCTCCCCGAAGCATTCTTCCGCCGCCGCTGGAACCATGTCTACTTCTACGGCGCCGGTTGCTCCAACAAGGAGAAGAAGAAAATAATGGAGAGCTCGCTGGTGGCGCAGTTCAAGACTCCCGTCACCGTCGAGAGCGACTTGCTCGGTGCCGCGCGCGGCCTGCTCGTGCGCCAGTCCGGCCTGGCTTGCATCCTCGGTACGGGCTCCAACTCCTGCCTCTACAACGGCAGCGAGATTGTCCGCACCGTGGCGCCGCTGGGATTCATCCTCGGCGACGAAGGCTCCGGCGCCTATCTGGGCAAGTGCATGATTGCCGACATGCTCAAGGGCATAGCCCCGGCAGACCTCACGCAGGCTTTCTTCGAGAAATTCATGGTCACCCCCAACGTGCTCATGGACGACATCTACACCAACTCCCTGCCCTCGCGCTCGCTGTCGCGCTACTCGACCTTCCTGGCCGAGCACCTCGACAACGCCTACGTCTACCGCCTGATATACTCGGCGTTCATGAACTTCTTCACCCGCAACATAGCCTTCTACGACTATCGCGAGCAGCCGCTGTGCTTCGTAGGTTCCACCTGCGTGCTCTACCGCGACATCCTCGAGCGCGCCGCCAAGGACTTCGGCGTAGAGATAGCCAAGATTACGCGCTACTCCATGCCCGGCCTTGTGGAATACCACGCAGGCGAGAAGCTCTGAAACGACACTCCGACGCATCAACTTTCCGACCCGGCCCGAACATTCGGAGCCGGGTCGGTGTTGTATATGCATAATTCGTTTCAACATCTACCTACTAAAGAACTACGTTATGCTGAAAAAAATCTTATTGTGCCTGACCGTGGCCGTTGCCATGCTCGGAGCCACGTCCGCAAGCGCACAGCGCACCGAAATCACCGCTTCCTACGGCGCTTACACCCAGATGGACGCTACCAACATGCACGACGGCTGGCATCATGTCAACACCGCATGGGGCGCGCTCAACGTCGGACTCAACTTCCGCGTCACTCCCAAAATCTGGATCGGCCCCTCTTACACCTTTTCAAGCACAACCACCGAAGGCGGCCCCAAGCACAGCAACATCGCCTATCACGCAGTGATGTTCAACGGCCGCTACCACTACTACTCCAACAGCATCGTCAAGCTATACGCCAAGTTAGGCCTCGGCGTCGAGTTCTCGTACATGCAGCCGCACGACCACGACAACTACACCAAGGCATACTGCGCATACCAGATTACTCCCATCGGCGCCCAGGTCGACCTCAACCGCACATGGGCAATGTTCGCCGAGGCGGGCTTCGGCGCGCAGGGTCTGTTCCAGTTCGGTTTCAAGCTCAAGCTCTGAACCTTCGCACGTCTGAGCCGTTATAGTTGCATATAACCAAATTTCAACAACTATGGCACTCATCAAAACCGAAACCGCGCGCGAAGTCCAAACATTGCAGCGCATAGAGCGCAACCTCGAACGACGCGACAAGATACACCGCCTGCTCATCGCCGGCCTCACCACCCTGCTGGCAGTATCCGTAAGCATACACGCCATCAAAGGCTGCTGCCGCAAACCCCGCCGCAGATAACGAAAACTACAACTTTCCATACTGACCCTTGAATCCGGGGGATGACCTGTCGGTCATCCCCCGAATCATTTACAGCCGAACAAAGGCCGGCGGTAATTCGTTTTATTAGTATCACAATGCACTCAGTTATAATTGTGCATCATGCATTCTTAATTCTCAATTAAATCTGTCGACTTATGCCACGTTCCAACACATCACGCCGCAACCGCGCAAGCGTATGGGTTGCCATCGGCGCCATCATCCTCATAATCCTCCTCATTGTGTGGCTCACCTTCGCCGACCTTATGGGCAACACCGACGTCGCAGCCTTCCTCGCCCCCTATATCGTTTCACCCTCTACCATATTATAGCGCCATGGATACTTTACTGGGCATTTCCGCCGGCCACATCGGCATCCTCGTATGGGTCATTTGGCTCGCGATAGGCGTTTTCGAAGCACTTCTGGCAGCCCGCATCTGCGAGGGCCGCAACCTCATGGCCGACATCGTCACCGGCGGCATAGCCGGTCTGCTCGGCGGCTATTTCAGCGTCAACTTCGTGGGCGACGCGCCCTTGCAGCGCTTCCTCATCTCCGTTCTCGGGGCCATCTTCCTCGCGGCCGTAGCCCTGTGGATTCTCGGCCGCTTCCTGCGCCGCCGCTGAACGGCTGTACCGGAATTAAAAAAGGGAATGCGCTGTGTCGCATTCCCTTTTTCGTTAAGGCGTCGGTGACGTCTTATTTCTTGAAGTAGCGGTTGTAGAGACCTTCGAAACCGCGGCCGTGACGGGCTTCGTCCTTTGCCATTTCGTGAACGGTGTCGTGGATGGCGTCGAGGTTGAGCTCTTTGGCGCGCTTGGCGATGCGCATCTTGTCGGCGTTGGCACCGGCCTCGGCAGCCATGCGCTTCTCGAGGTTGGTCTTGGTGTCCCATACGCAGTCGCCGAGGAGTTCGGCGAACTTGGAAGCGTGCTCGGCCTCTTCGATGGCGTAGCGTTTGAAGGCCTCGGCGATTTCGGGATAGCCTTCGCGGTCGGCCTGACGGCTCATGGCCAGGTACATGCCTACTTCGCTGCATTCGCCGTTGAAGTGGGCGGTGAGGTCGGCGATCATCTGTTCGTCGCAGCCCTTGGCTACGCCGATTTCATGTTCGGTGACGAACTGCAGGGCAGCTTCGGTATCGAGTTCTTTGAACTTGCTTGCGGGAACACCGCACTGGGGGCACTTTTCGGGAGCGGCGTCACCATCGTGAACGTAACCGCATAC
>JAIDUY010000521.1 GCA_029059965.1 Muribaculaceae bacterium | reverse complement strand
GGCGCCTACCGCGTCGATGTCGAGAGCCACAGCGTACAGAAGGCCGAGTTCGACCGTCCCTACTACAAGGGCGTCAGCAAAGACTTCGAAATCCGCAACAACGAACTCACCGAAATCGGAAATGTTGTCTGCAACCTTTCCAATGTCAAGGTCACAATCGCCTATACCGATGCCCTGAAGGCCATCATGGGCGATGACGTGACCGTCACCGTAGAGGCCAACGACGACGGCCGCCTCGTGTTCACTCCCGCCGAGACCCGCTCGGGCTACTTCGCCTATGTGGACGGCTCGATGACTATGGTGGCCAATTTCGCCGGCACCGTGGGCGGTGCCTACACCGAGGCCCGCAAGCAGTTCTCCGACGTCGCCGCAGGCAAGCACTACATCGTCACCTTCGACGTCAAGAACGCCCCCGTGCCCCCCACGCAGACCGGTCAGGTAGACCCCTCCGGCATCACCGTCGACGGCTCCGTCACTGAAGAAGACGTCACCGGCGGCGTGTCCGGCGGCGACGAGGAAACCATTGAGCCCGGTACCCGTCCCGGCACCGAAGAGGGCGGCGAGGAACCCGGTCCCGGTCCCGACGAACCCGGCCCCGGCCCTGTTGATCCCGGAGCGGAAGCAGCCACCTTCGTCAGCGAGACAATCGACCTCGAGGGCGTGAACGACGCCCGTACCTGGGGCGACAAGGAAGCTGTCGTGGTAATCAATTGCCCCGAAGGTTTCGCCAAGCTCGAAGTGTTCATCGACTCCGAAGGTCTGACTCCCGATGTGCTCGGAGACGTGGGACTCGCTGATTACTTCGACCTCGCCAATCCCGACCCCGAACTTGTCGACGGTCTTGAAGGCCTCGGCTTTCCCGTCGGCGCAGAAGTCGTGGGCAAGACTGAAGTCAACTTCGACATCACCCAGTTCGTGCCCATGCTGACCATCTATTCCGGCAGCTCAGACTTCAAAATTGTCGTGACCGACGCCAAGGGCAACAAATCCGAAAAAACACTTAAGTTCATCTCATAGTATTCCGCCCGATGAAAAAGACATTATATCTGACTGCCACCGCCGCTGTTCTGGCGCTGGCATCCTCCTGCTCCGAGGAGCAGACCATCGGTGGCGGCGAGGGCCGCGTGCTGCTCTCGACGAGTGTGAACGCCGATATGGAAGTGGTGTCGCGCTCCTTGGCCGACGACCTGGGCGAAAGCACCATAATCTGGATTTCCAGCGAGCGCGGCCTCGTGCGCCGCTACAGCGGCATCGCCGAAGTTCCCGCCGAGCCCATCGCGCTGCTCAGCGGCAGCTATGTGGCCGAAGGCTGGGCCGGCGACTCCGTTCCCGCATCGTGGGATCAGCGCTGGTTCAAGGCCTATGTGCCCTTCACTGTTTCCGACAATGCCACCACCGACGTCAACCTGGCTCTCAAGGTGGCCAACGTGGCCGTTTCCGTCCGCTATGAAGACGGTGTGGCCGAAGTCCTCAAGGACTGCGTCATGACCGTGGGCCACACCGGCGGCGAGCTCGTCTACGAAGGCGAGAACGCCGGCAAGCGCGGCTACTTCATGATGCCCTCCGCTTCGCGCGACCTCACCTACAAGCTCACCGCAAGCGAGCTCAACGGACGTCCCTTCGAGCACAGCGGCACCATCATCGATGCCAAGGCTGCCACGGAGTACGTCCTCAACGTCAAATACATTCCCGAGAACGAGGAACTCGGCGGCGGTTACTTCACCATCATCGTCGACGAGACTCCCATCGAAGTCATCACCGAGGACGTTCCCATCATCGCTCCTCCCGCCTTCAACGGCTACGGCTTCGAACTCGACCGCAACATCACCGGCGAGAAGGGCACCATCGGCCCGCGCACGGTCTATGTCCGCAGCGCTACGCGCATCACCGGCCTCACCCTTGCCTCCGAGGCTCTCACCTCCGTTATCGGCGGTCCCGACCTGGAGTACTTCGGAATGCAGGACGACGTCAAGGCGCAGCTCGAGGCCGCAGGCATCCGCATCCTGTGCACCTATAACGAGGCCGAGGACAACACTCTGATGGAAATCGACTTCGACGCCGCCTATACCGACGCCCTCGAAAACGGCACCTACGTATTCGATATGGAGGCCACCGACGTCGACGGCCGCACAGGCCGCGCCACGATGACCATCGAGGTATCCGACGCTCCCGTGGCAACCGAAGGCTTCGACGAACTGAGTGTCTACACCAACCGCGCCACCGTCAGCGCGTCGGTTGTCAAGCCCGGAGCCGCCGAGTACGGCATACGCTACCGTGTGGCCGGCACCGGCAACTGGCAGAGCGTGCCCGTAGTTCCTGAAGGTGACGTCTACTCCGCAGTCCTCACCGGCCTGCAGCCGGGCACGACCTACGAGTATGCCGCCTATGCCGACGACTTCACCGCCGCCGCACGCAGCTTCACTACCGAGGCCGCCGCTCAGTTCGCCAACGCCGGCTTCGAGGACTGGGATACCTCCAGCAACACCTACCTCATCTGCGCTCCCGGCGGACAGATGTTCTGGGACAGCGGTAACCACGGCGCCACCACCATGCCCGGCGCCGGCAGCATCACCACCCCCGACGGCGACGTCAAGCACTCGGGCAACTACTCGGCCAAGCTCTACTCCAAGTTCGTGGGTGTGGGCTCTATCGGCAAGTTCGCCGCCGGCAACATCTTCTACGGCAAGTTTCTCGGCCTCGACGGTGCTACCGACGGTATCCTCGGCTGGGGCCGCGCTTTCGCTTCGCGTCCCACAGCGGTGAAGGTATGGGCCAAGTACGTTCCCGGCATCGCCGACAAGAAGGGCGGCAAAGATGACTACATCCCCACCGGCCAGCCTGACAAGGGCATCGTCTACATCGCCCTTACCGACGGCACCACCGACAGCCACAACGGCGAGAACTGGCCCTTCGTCATCAAGACCAAGAAAAACGCCCGCCGCCTGTTCGACAAGAACGAGGAGCGCGTAATCGCCTACGGCGAGCACGTGTTCGAGACTGCCACCGCCGGCGACGGCCTGATTGAAATCACAATTCCCATCGACTACAAACGCACCGACGTGCGTCCCTCGAACATCCTCTTTGTCGGCTCCGCAAGCCGCTACGGCGACTACTTCAGCGGCGGCGAGGGCTCCACGCTCTGGCTCGACGACATAGAGCTCATCTACGAGTAAGAAACTGTAGAATTCATATCAGGACCGTCGGTTCCTGAGCTCTCAATCCGCCCTCCTTCGCTTTTGTACAAAAAAGCGGGGGCGGGCGGACTGTTTTATGGCGTTTTATTTGTACTTTTGCGCTATGAACCCGAAAAAGAATCTTATGACCATACGAAATGCCGTCGCCGTCGCGGCCGCCGTCTTCGGCATTGCCGCGGCAGACGCGGCCATACCCATGCGCAGCGCCGATGTGTCGGCCATCGCGCCCTATGTCTTCCCCGACAATCAGGCTCCCCGCACCACGGTGGTGTTCACGCCCGACGGCAGCGGATATGTGGAGCAGAGCGCCGACGGCAAGCGCCTGACCGTGCGTGCCGTAAGCGACGGTGCCGAGCGCGAGACCCTGTTCGACATCGACCATACGCGCGAGACCACGCTGCCCGACTTCGAAGGCTTCACCCTCAGCCCCGACGCCTCTAAGATTCTGCTGTGGCGCATGCCCGAAGCGGTCTACCGCCGCTCGTTCGAGGCCGAGTACTACGTCTACGAGGTGCGCACGCGCCTGCTCAAGCCGCTGTCCAAGGAATTTGCGCGCCAGCGCGACCCGCTGTTCTCGCCCGACTCGCGCATGGTGGCCTTCGTGGCCGAGGGCAACATCTACTGCGCCAAACTCGACTACGGCACAGAAATCCCTGTCACCACCGGCGGCAGCGTAGACGGCACCATCTACGGCGCCACCGACTGGACCTACGAGGAGGAGTTCAGCCTCACCTCGGCAATGACATGGGCGCCCGACAACCTGAACCTGTGCTATCTGAGCTTCGACCAAAGCGCGGTGCCGGTCTACACCCTGCCCCTCTACCGCGGCACATGCGACCCGATGGAGGAGTACACGCTCTATCCCGGCACGATGAGCTACCGCTATCCCGTGGCCGGACAGCCCAACTCGACGGTGCGCCTGCACAGCTACGACGTCGAGACACGCAAGACCAAGCAGATAGACCTGCCCGGCAATCCCCACTACATTCCCCGCATAGCCTACGGCCCGACTCCCGAGAAGCTGATGGTGTCCACCCTCAACCGCGACCAGAACCGCTTCGAGCTTTTCGTCACCAACCCCAAGAGCACCGTTTCCAAGAGCGTCTACGCCTACGAGAGCCCGGCATGGATTGAGCCTATAGTCTACGAGGGCCTGTGGCTCGGTCCCGACAACTTCGCCGTGGCCTGTGACGAGTCGGGCTATACCCGCTACACCCGCTACAGCTATGCCGGCGCTCCCCTGGGCGAGGTCAGCGCCGCCGGAGTCGACGCTACCGACTTCTACGGCATCGACGCCGCCGGCAACGTCTACTACCAGGCCGCCGCTCCCACGCCTATGGACCGCACCGTCTACCGCATGGACCGCCGCGGCGCCGTAACCGCCATCGGAGCCACCGAGGGCACCACGGCGGCTGTATTCGCTCCGGGCATGGGCTCCATGCTGATGAGCTACAGCAACACCGACACTCCGCCGACCTACACCCTTCGCCGCGCCGACGGCCGCGAGCTGCGTGCAATGGGCGACAACTCGTCCTATTCCTCGCGCGCCGTGTCCCTGAAAGCCGCCACGGAGTTCTTCACCTTCAATTCCGACGGCAACGAGCTCAACGGATTCATGGTCAAGCCCCGCGACTTCAACCCCTCGCGCCGTTATCCCGTGGTCATGACCCAGTACTCCGGCCCCGGCAGCCAGAGCGTGCTCCGCAAGTGGAATCTCGGGTGGGAGGACTACTTCGCCTCGAAAGGCTTCATCGTGGTCTGCGTCGACGGACGCGGCACCGGCGGACGCGGCACAGCCTTCCGCACAGCCGTCTACCGCAATCTCGGCCATTTCGAGACCATCGACCAGCTCGCCGCAGCCCGTTATCTTGCCTCGCTTCCCTATGTCGATTCGTCGAAGATAGGCATATGCGGCTGGAGCTACGGCGGCTACGAGACACTGATGGCCGCCAGCGCCGACGGCGCCCCCTTCGCCGCCGCCGTGTCTATCGCTCCTGTGACCGACTGGCGCTTCTACGACACCGTCTACACCGAGCGCTACATGCTCACGCCCCAGCAGAACGAAAGCGGATACAACAGCTCGTCGGCGCTGCGCCGCGCCACCTCGCTGGCCTGCCCGCTGCTGCTGATGTACGGCACCCTGGACGATAACGTCCACCCCGCCAACAGTCTGCAGTATGTGTCGACGCTCCAGGCATCGGGCATTTTCTGCGATATGTTCGTATTCCCCAACATGAATCATTCCATCAACGGCTGCAATGCCCGCGCGGTGGTGTACGGACGTATGTTCCGCTACTTCGCCGATAATCTCGGTCTGTGATGAACAACTACATGGAGCGTCCCGCCGGCGATAACGGCTTCAAGGCCGTATTCAGAGCCATGTGGCGCAACTGGGCCCTGGCTTTCGGCGCCATCATGGTGCCCATGGCCTGTGCCCTGTTCATCAGGCGCATGTGGCTGCCCTTTATATGCTTCGCCGAAATATACATTCTGGTGACGCTGCTGCGCAGTCGTTTCTACGACGGCCTGCGTGGCTGCACGCTGCTGATACGCACCGCCGTACGCATCATGTTCGTGAGTATGTGCGTCATGTTCGGTGTGGTCATCCTCTGCACCGACTGGCTTGTGCCCGCGCAGATTCATCTCGAGCTCTATAACGCCGAGATTCCCTTCGTGGCCTGCCTTATCATCTTCCCCGTGGCGGCCTTCTTCTGCGCATGGTCGCTGCTGGCGGGGCAGAGCAGCCGACACTGTCGCGACTGCCGCCGCTACAACGGCTTCTACGCCGGCGACAGCGTCATGGGCACGCTCTACTACCGCGAGACACGCTATCAGGCGTCGATGATGCTGCTGGTGAGCGTGCTGCTCGGCGCCGTGGAGTACTGGTACTACTTCGCCCGCTACATCAATTCCGACATCAACGCCCCTGACCGTTTCTTCTTCATCTACATGCCATTGGCGGTCTACGTCATCTCGCTTGTGGTGATGGGCGCACGCTATGCCAATATGTACAGCCTCTTCATGACCGTCGACGAGGCACGTCCGGAGCGAGCCAATACCACCCGCGTGCGCTTCCTCGTGTTCTGCGGCAACGAGCTGCTGCTGCACATGGGCGAGGACGGTATGTGGGACACCCCCATGGAGACCGTCGTCGGTTCGCGTCAGTCGATGGGCTCGGGCGAGGCGCGCCTGCTCTTCGAGGAGCTCAGCGGCATGGAGGACTTCGAGGAGCGCTACTGCTACACCGGCAACGACATCGCCGCCGGAGCCAACACGATGCACTACGCCGTCTTCATCCGTCCCGAACAGCGCAACGCCGTCGGAGCCGCCGACGACCGCTGGTACAATGCCTATATGCTCGACTGCGCCCTGCAGAGCGGCACCTTAGCCGGAACGCTGGCCAACGAGCTCTACCGCATCCACACCATCACCATGGCCTGGAAGACCTACGACCGCAACGGCCGCCGTCTCTATCCCGTCAAGCACTACCGCCCCACGTTCCGCCTCGGCGACCTGCGCGAGTGGAAGGTGGACTACGACGACACCACATGGTTCGCCGTGGCATATAACAACGAAGACCGTCATTTCTTCCGCCTGCGTTCCCTGTGGCATCGTATGACGGGCATTCTGCGCCGCAAGAACCGATGAGCGACGCGCCCCTTATCGCCATAGTCGGCCCGACGGCCTGCGGCAAGACACAGCGCGGCGTCGATCTCGCACGCCGCACCGGCGGCGAGATTGTCAGCGCCGACAGCCGTCAGATTTACAGGGGAATGGACGTAGGCACGGGCAAGGACCTCGGCGACTACGGCGAGGTGCCTTACCACATGATTGACATAGCCCCGGCGGGCTACCGCTACAATCTTTTCGAATATCTGCGCGATGCCTCGGCCGCGCTCGACGACATCGCTTCGCGGGGCCGCAAGGCCATTGTCGTCGGCGGCACGGGCATGTACGTCGAGACCCTGCTCAAGGGGCTCGCCCTGCCCGAAGTGCCCCGCGACGAGGAGCTGCGGCAGAGCCTCGCGGGCAAGAGCCTCGACGAGCTGACTGCCATACTGGCATCGATGAAGCGCCTGCACAATACCACCGACACCGATACGGTTGCGCGCGCCACAAGAGCCATAGAGATAGAGACTTACTATGCCGCCCATCCCGCTGAGGCCGAGGCTGCCCGCACGGGGCGTCCGCGCAAGGCGCTGATTGTCGGCGTGGACATACCGCGCGACGACAGGCGGAGGCTCATCAGCGAGCGTCTGCGCCGCCGTTTCGCCGACGAGGACATGCTCGGCGAGGTGCGCCGTCTGCTCGACAGCGGCATCCCGCCCGAGAATCTGATATACTATGGTCTTGAGTACAAGTTCCTTACTCTACATGCCATCGGAAGCATGAGCCGCGGTGAGATGGAGCAGGCGCTCGAAACGGCCATACATCAGTTCGCCAAGCGGCAGATGACATGGTTCCGTGGCATGGAGCGGCGCGGATTCACAATCAACTGGCTACCTTACGACCTTGGCCGCGAGGAGTTTACCGACCGCGTACTGAGTATGTGCGATGAAATCGCCCGTTAAGATTCTGATTGCGTGTGCCGCGCTTGCCGCCGCTGCCGCGGCGACGGCTTCGCAGCCCGTGGGCGAGCTTGTTCGTCATGTACGATTCGAGGCGCCGCGCACATCGACACGCACCGTGGCGCTTCGCTGGGACGACAGTCTGCGAGTCGAGGCCGACATCGTGGGCTGCGGTGCAGACGACCCCCTGACAGGCCTCGAAATACCTTACCGCTACTATGTCGGCGACTCCCTCGCTGCCGAAGGACGTGCGCCGCTGCGCTACGAGGGCTCGCCGGCGGCCCTGTCGCTGGTGCTTCGCGTCTGGCGCGACGGCGCCGCGGTCGACATAGGCTCGCGTCATGCCGCGGCAACGATTCCCGTCGACTACGACCGACTTGCAGGCGACATCCCCGACTACGATAATCCTCACGGACTCAGAGTGCTGAGGAATACCGCGAGCGTCGAGGCCCTGCCTGCATTGCGGACTGCACCCTATGTCTGCGTCGACAGTCTGATTGATGCCGTTAAGTCATCATCCGACCCTGTTGAAGGCGTATGGACCTATCTCGACCGCGAGAACGAGCGCGCCACGGCTGTGCCGGGCGGATTCTACACCTTGGCTGCACTACTTGAGGCCGACGGCAGCTATTCGCTTGTCTATCTCGACGGTGCGCGTCATCAGAGCGTCCTTTGGGCGCCGCTGCGCGTCAAGGGACGCCTTCGTCCGACCCGCTTCGCCGACCACTACGACCTCGAGTGGCTCGACGCCGAGGGGCGTCCCGTGGCGAGCGAGAACCATGCGTCCTACGACGCCGAAGCGGGAATCCTCGCGCTGAGGTTCCCGCTCCTGAATACAGTAATGCGCTTCTCGAAAGTAGATTAAGAGCCGGTTCTCCAATATTTGTTAATGCCGGGGTCGCATATCTCTGAGTGATTTTTGTCTTGTGATGAAGGAGCGTAGCCGTAGCTACGTGACTGAAGAACAAGGCAAAAAGCACCGGAGAGATGCGATGATAAGGTAATTTAATACATCAGCACACAATTAATTCCGCCCAAATTCAGTTATATGATTTTTAGCATTTATAACTTATTGGATTAGATTGAGATATACTACAGATTTGACACTTAGACAACGCAACTTTATTTTCAAAACGAAATCGAAGACTG
>JAIDUY010000520.1 GCA_029059965.1 Muribaculaceae bacterium | reverse complement strand
GTACGGGCGCACAGCGACCGCATCAGGCCACCATCCCCGGCGCCGGAGCAGGCACACGCCCCGGCAACGGCGGTCTGCCGACCGGCATCACGCTGACGCCGGCCAACCCGCCGTCCGTGCCTCAGGGACAGCCCACCCGCGGGCGATGATTGATTACTGGTTTGCCTCGATGATGCCCATGGCTGCCAGGCGCGAGGCGACGTCGCAAAGGATGTCGAGCGCCATAGTGGCCTTGATCGGCTCGCCGCGGAAAGTGGCGGTGGGGTCTGTCCATTCCGACAGTTCCTCGAAGGGGCGGCACAGGTGCGCAGGCAGGACTGAGGCGCCGCCGAGGGCGCGGTATGAAGCCAGCACGAGTGGGCCGAGTTCGCTGTCGATGGCCTGATAGTGCTCCATGGCGAAGCCGTCGCCGGCCATCATGGCCGACTGCTGCGCCAGAGCGCCGTCGATGGCAAGCTGCAGCAGCATGGTCAGATAGTCGGCCGGACAGCTTTCGGGATTGAAACGGCGAAACAGTGCCGACACGAGAGTCATGACGCCCGTGGCAAAGGCATCGGGCGCCTGCCCCGCTGCTCGCAGAGCGTTCATGTGGCTGCGTGCGGCATTCAGAAAAAGGTCGGCACCGGAGCTGCCGGACATGAAGTCGTGCGAGACGCGGGCGAGCTCCTCGCCGCTCGCCGCCAGGCGGTCGCGCAGTGCGGAGTCCATCATTCGACGCTGTGGAGGTCGTGGCCCATGAGCACCTTCTTGGTGTGCATGTAGCGCAGGTTGTAGGGATTGGGAGCCACCTCGATGGGCACGTTCTCGACAATCTCGAGGCCGTAGCCTTCGAGTCCTATGCGCTTGACAGGATTGTTGGTCATCAGGCGCATCTTGCGGATGCCGAGCAAGTTGAGAATCTGAGCACCGACGCCGTAGTCGCGCTCGTCGGCGTCGTGTCCGAGGTGTATGTTAGCCTCGACAGTGTCAAGTCCCTCTTCCTGAAGCTTGTAGGCGCGAATCTTGTCCATCAGTCCTATACCTCGGCCCTCCTGGCTGAGATAGACGACGGCGCCGCGACCCTCTGCCTCGATCATCTCCATGGCCTTGTGGAGCTGCTCGCCGCAGTCGCATCGCTTGGAGGCGAAGATGTCGCCCGTGGCGCACGACGAATGCACACGCACCAGCACGGGTTCGTCAGTTGAGATGTCGCCCTTGATGATGGCGATGTGCTCGAGGCCGTTGCTCTTCTGGCGGAACGGAATCAGGCGGAAGTGGCCGTAGGCCGTGGGCATATCCACCTCGACACCCTGCTCGACAAGCTGCTCGGAAGCAAGGCGATAGGCGATAAGGTCCCGTATGC
>JAIDUY010000052.1 GCA_029059965.1 Muribaculaceae bacterium | reverse complement strand
AATCCTAACATACACACAGACCATGATTTCGATTTCAGTTTCCAGAATCTGCGACGGCGTGCTGGCCGTCAGCGCCCTGCGCGCCGCAGGAAGCGGCAGCGCCCGCCCCTCTATCCTCGGCCGTGACGACGAGGCAGCCCTGCACCGCTGCGCACGCGACGTGGTGGCCTACTGCCTGGCGCAGCTGCTGCCGGTGATAAAGTCGACCAACTTCGGCAAGGCCAACGCCGCCGAGGAGGATATAATTACGGTGGAATTCGACATCCGCCCGGCCATCGAGGAGGCGGCGCGCGCTGCCTTCGAGGCGGCGGTGACGGCGGGATTGCTGGCCACGGCCTATGCCCGCCCCGATGCGGGGGCGGCGGCAGCCTACAGCCGCGAGTGCGACGATGCCTGTAAGGCCATCCTGGCCCTGCGCGCAGTCGACGGCAGGGTGCGGCGCATCACCCCTGAAGCAGCCTGAGGTCGGCGATGAGGAGGCGTGCCGTCTCGGCGGCGGAATCCTTGGTGCCGAGTATCTCGCGGATACGGGCGTAGCCGTCCAGCTGAGCCTGACGCTCGGGGGTGTCGCGCAGCAGCGGCCCCAGGGCGTCGGCGACGGCGTCGGCCGTACACAGATGCATCAGCAGTTCGGGTATGACCTGACTGTCGGCAATGAGGTTTGGGAGGGTGACGTAAGGGATGTCGAGCACGCGCTCCATCACCTTGTAGGTCAGCGCCCAGCCGTTGCCGCGGTAGACGGCCACCTGGGGCACGCCCGCAAGGGCTGTCTCCAGCGTGGCCGTTCCCGATGTCACCAGGGCGGCACGGCAGTGGGCCAGCACGGCGGCGGCATGGGGAACACGCAGTACGGGTAGCTTGGCGCCGCACTCGGCATAGAGCGAGTCGTCGATGCCGGGAGCGCCGATGATGACGCCGCGGTACTGCGGGAAGCGGTCGAGAGCCTCGGTCATCACGGCGAGGTTGTTTCTGATTTCGGCGCGGCGGCTGCCGGGCATGAGCGCCACCAGCGGCCTGTCGCGCAGCTTGTTGTCCTTCAGGAATTTCTCGCGGGTATCGGCCGCGGCAAGGGAGGTGTCGACCTCGGCCACCGACGGATTGCCCGTATAGACGGCTTCGGCGCCGTTACGGCGGTAGAAATCAGGCTCGAAGGGCAGGATGGAGAACACCTTGCGCACGATGCGGCGTATGGTGCGCACGCGCCACTTCTTCCATGCCCATATCTTGGGCGATATGTAGTAGTAGACGGGGATGCGGGCCTTGGCGGCTGTCTCGGCCACCTTGAGGTTGAAGCTGGGATAGTCGATGAGGATGAGGGCATCGGGCGCCGAGGCCACGACCGACCGGCGCGCCGTGCGCAGATTGGCGCGCACCTTGCCGAGATTGCGTATCACCTCGCCGAAGCCCATGTAGGCCATCTCGCGGTAATGGACAAGGGGCTGCTCTCCGGCCTCGCGGGCCATGCAGTCGCCGCCGAGGAAGGTGAATACGGCCTCGGGGTCGGCCTTGCGCAGTGCGGCCACAAGTGCGCCGCCGTGGAGGTCGCCGGAAGCCTCGCCGGCTATGAGGAAGTAGTGCATGATTCTGTCTTTTTATTTTCTGCGTGCCTGAAAGAAGTCTTTCATCAGGGCGGCGCACTCGTCGGCGAGCACGCCCTCGACGACTTCGGCGCGGGGATGGAAGAAGGATGCGCCGGGACGCTGCACCGAGGTGTAGCCGCGCTTGGCGTCGGGCGCGCCGATGACGATGCGGCGCAGCTGGCTCCAGCCAATGGCACCGGCGCACATCGGGCAGGGCTCGACGGTGACGTAGAGCGTGCAGTCGGGCAGATACTTGCCGCCGAGCGCCGCAGCGGCTGCCCCGATGGCCAGCATCTCGGCATGGGCGGTGACGTCGCCCAGGCGTTCGGTCTGATTGTGGCCCCGGCCGAGAATGCGCCCGCCGCCTACGACGACGGCGCCGACGGGAATCTCGCCCTCGGCGGCTGCCGCGCGGGCTTCGGCAAGAGCCAGGCCCATATAGTATTCGTCGGTGAAGGTATGCACGGTCAGCCTAATTCTATCACCATGCCCTCGCGTGCCGCCTCGGTGGCGGCGAACTCCTTGCGGGCTTCTTCGGCGAGGGCTTCCTCGTCGCTTATAATCTTGGAATAATGGCCTATGACGAGGCGTCCGACGCCGGCAAGCGAGGCTATGCGTCCGGCCTCGCGGGCGGTTGAGTGGCCGCGGGCACCGGCCTTGGCGGCATTGTCCTCGCCGTAGGTGGCCTCGTGGTAGAGCACGTCGACGCCGCGCACCGAAGAGGCCACGTGCGGATTGAAGGCCGTGTCGGAGCAGTAGGCGTAGCCGGCCGCGCGGCTCGGCTCGCCGGTGAGGCGTGCGTTGGGTATTACCGTGCCGTCGGGCGCGGTCCAGTCGGCTCCCTCGCGCAGACTCTGCATGGCGTAGTGTGGCACGCCGTAGTATTTGACGGCCTCGCCGTCGATGTGGCGCAGCTTGGGCTTCTCACGGAAGGCATAGCCCACGCAGGGCACGCGGTGGCTCAGCGAGAATGCTTTAACCGTCAGATGCTTGTCCTCGTACACTATGCCCGGGGCACCGGGGTCGATGATGTCGAAGCGCAGCTCGTAGGTCAGCTCGTGGCAGAACACGTCGAGGATGCGGCGCAGCACTTCGGCGCCCTCGGCGAAGGTATGCACGGTGACGGTGCCGCCCACCTGATGGAGCGACATGGTCGACAGCAGTCCGGGCAGACCGAGGAAATGGTCGCCGTGGAGGTGGGAGATGAAGATGTCGGTGATTTTGGCAAAGGAAAGACCGAAGCGGCGGAGCTGGAGCTGGGTGCCCTCGCCGCAGTCTATCAGCATCAGGCGCTTGCCGTAGCTCACGGCCTGCGCCGACGGCATGTGCCGCAGCGTGGGTGTCGCCGAGCCGCAGCCCAGAATTGTTACCGTAAAGTTGCTCATACGGCAAAATTAGCAAAAATCAACGACTCCGGCAACATTTCCGACATCATGCAAACTATTTCCCCGCATCACACCCCGCACAGTTCGGAAGCATCGAAGAGATTCGCGATTCGCGAATCGCGAATCTAACAGTTCAAAAGCATAGAGGACAAGCTATTCCCTTATTCATTATTGTCTAAACGGGACGCCCGGGCAGAACATTGGCGGGGGTGAGATGTTAATTATATAGAATGACTGAACGAAACTCCATCAATACAATGGCAAACGCATCCGAAAAGGCCGCACTCGACTATCACCGCTAT
Organism: Muribaculaceae bacterium; assembly: GCA_029059965.1. Lineage (GTDB taxonomy): Bacteria > Bacteroidota > Bacteroidia > Bacteroidales > Muribaculaceae > CAG-873. The sequence continues at coordinate 1,364 of JAIDUY010000052.1, read as the reverse complement.
CCCCGTCCCGGCAAAATCGAGGTCGTGCCGACCAAGCCCTACGATACTCCCGAAGACCTCGCCCTGGCCTACTCGCCCGGCGTGGCATACCCCTGTCTGCAAATCAAAGACAAGCCCGAGGCTATATACGACTACACCAACCGCGGCAACCTCGTGGCCGTTATTTCCAACGGCACCGCCGTGCTCGGCCTGGGCAACATCGGCGCCAAGGCCGCCAAGCCCGTAATGGAGGGCAAGGCAATGCTGTTCAAGATTTTCGCAGGCCTGGATGCTTTCGACATCGAGATAGACCAAAGCGACCCCGACGCTTTAGTCGAGGCCGTAGCGGCGCTTGCGCCGACTTTCGGAGGTATAAACCTCGAGGACATCAAGGCTCCGGAATGCTTCGTCGTCGAGAAGAAGCTGCGCGAGCGTCTCGACATCCCCGTGATGCACGACGACCAGCACGGCACCGCCATCATCTCGGCTGCCGCCCTGCTCAACGCCCTCGAGCTGCAGGACAAGGAAATCGACAAGGTGCGCCTCGTTGTCAACGGCGCCGGCGCGGCCGCCATAGCCTGCACGCGACTGTACTGCTCGCTCGGCGTGCGCCACGAGAACATCGTGATGTGCGACAGCAAGGGCGTCGTCCGCCGCGACCGCAAGGAGCTGTCGGCATCGAAGGCCGAGTTCGCCACCGATCGCGACCTGCTCACCCTGGCCGACGCACTCAGGGACGCCGACGTCTTCCTCGGTCTGTCCGTGGCAAATGTGCTCACGCCCGGGATGGTCAACAGCATGGCTCCCCGCCCAATTGTCTTTGCCCTCGCCAATCCCGAGCCCGAGATAGCCTACGAGGTGGCCAAGAGCTCGCGCCCGGACATGATTTTCGCCACAGGACGCAGCGACTACCCGAATCAGATTAACAATGTACTGGGATTCCCCTATATCTTCCGCGGCGCCCTGGACTGCGGCGCCACCGACATAAACGAGGCCATGAAGATTGCCGCCGCCCGCGCCATAGCCGCCCTCGCCCACGACCCCGTACCCGAGGAGATGGCACTGGCCTACGGCGTGCCCGCGCTTAAGTTCGGCAGCGACTACATACTGCCCAAGCCCTTCGACCGCCGTCTGCTGACGGTGGTGGCTCCGGCCGTAATCCGCGCCGCCGGGGAAAGCGGTGTGGCACGCAGAAAAATCACTGATTTTGAGGAATATGGCCGCAAGCTCGAAGAAATAATCTGCGCCAACGACGCCCTTATCGAATATCTGATAAGTACCCAGACTACCTGCAACAGCTCGAACAGGCTCTAAGAGCCGGTTCCCCAATATTTGTTAACGCTGGGGCGGTCAAGCGTCGTGCAGATGTGTTCGCGCAGTGAGGG
>JAIDUY010000519.1 GCA_029059965.1 Muribaculaceae bacterium | reverse complement strand
CTTAACTCCGTGGCTCTATGGTTTGCTATCAACCGTAGACGGCTCATGGTGTCTTTACATGACCTGAGTAGTTACCGGCAGAGGCTCGCCCGGTCGTGCCGATGTCTTCGACGGAGCCTTGAGCCATTTGCCCGACGCCATGCGCCACAGGAAGATGGCGCCGCGGAACACCAGCTCCAGGCACATCGCCAGCCATACGCCGCGCAGACCCATGGTCGGCGCCAGCAGGGCTGCCAGCGGGATGCGCACCAGCCATATGCTGCCGAAGTTCATCACCGCGGGGATGAGGGTGTCGCCCACACCGACAAAGGCGCCGTAGGCCACGATGGAGGCCGCGTACATGGGTTCGGCGAAGGCTTCGATGCGCAGCACGGCGGCGCCCTCCTCGACAATCTCGGGCACGGGCGACATGATGGACATCATCTCCGGTGCGAAGACGAACATCACTGCGGCCATGAGCGTCATCAGCGCCATGCCCATGCCGGTGGTTATGTGGCAGAAGCTGCGCACCAGCCTCAGACGCCCCGCGCCGTAGGCCTGGCCGCACAGGGCGGTGGCGGCGTCGCCAATGCCGAAGCCGGGCATGTAGCACAGGCTCTCGGCGGTGACAGCAAAGGCGTTGGCCGCTATAGCGATAACGCCTAAGGGCGCAACGATAATTGTCACCATAATCTGAGCGCCGCAGAAGATGGCATGTTCGGCGGTCATGGGCACCGCAATCTTCGCCGCTTTCTTCAGCACGGGGCGCGTCGGCCGGAATCTTCCGGAGGGGCGTCCCCTGAGCCGCAGGTCGTTCTGGCGGCATAGCAGATACCACATCATCACCCCTGCGCAGACGCATTCCGCCGCCACGGTGCCGATGGCGGCGCCGAGCACACCGAGACCCGCGCCGGGCATCTCGAAGCCGAAGCCACCTATTTCGAGAGTGCGGGTCGGAAAGATGAGCAGGAAGTTGAATATCACGTCGAGCACGCACATGGCCACGTTGAGGAAGCCCGGCACTTTCATGTTGCCCGCGCAGCGGAGCATGCCGCCCGCGAGGTAGTTCATCGTCAGTACGGGCAGTGCGGAGATGAATGTGGCGAAGTAGAGGGTGGCGTCAGGGGCTATGGCCGCGTCGGCACCGAGCCACAGCGGGAGCATCGGCGACAGCGCCAGACCTATGGCCGCGAGTACGGCGCCGAAGCACAGGCTCGAGGTGATGCCCTGGCGGAGCACCTGACGCGCTTCTTCATCCTGCTTGCCGCCGAGGCGATGGGCCACCTGCACCGAGAAGCCCATGGTGGCCATCGAGCACAGACCCCAGAAAAGCCACAGACTGCTGTTCATCAGGCCGACCGAGGCGCTCTGCTCGGCGCCGAGCCGTCCCACCATCGAGGCGTCGATGTACTGCATCAGGATGGTCGACAGCTGGGCCATGATGGCCGGTGCCGACAGCTTGGCTGTCAGCGCCGCCTGCTGGCGGAAAGTCATCTTCTCGCCGTCCTGAATCTGCTTAATGTCGGCCATCCTTGCTGTGGTGTTTTCTTTTTTACGGTGCAAAATTAGCCATTTTTTGTGAATACGGATTATATAGTGTAATTTTGCCGCATGTCTGACAGAAAACTATTCGCATCGAAAATAGGCCTTGTAGCCGCCACGGTCGGCTCTGCAATAGGCCTTGGCAATGTATGGCGTTTCCCCGCCGAAACGCAGACCAACGGAGGAGCGGCCTTCCTGCTGCTGTATGTACTGTGTGTGCTTGTACTTGGCGTACCGGTGATGCTGGCCGAATTTTCGCTCGGCCGCGCGGGCCGCAGCGATGCCGTGGGGGCGTTCCGCAAGCTCTCGCCCGGCAGGCCATGGTGGATAGTGGGTGCGCTCTCGGTGCTGGTGGCCTATCTGATTTCGATGTACTATATGGTCGTGGCGGGATGGACTCTCGAATATCTTGTCGA
>JAIDUY010000518.1 GCA_029059965.1 Muribaculaceae bacterium | reverse complement strand
CGCAGGGCGGGACATCAGCCACCTGCATGTATTCCCCTCCTCCGACCGCCCCGGGACACGCGCCCTCGAGATAGACGGCACTGTCGACCAGGCCGAGAAACACCGCCGCGCCCGTATAATGGGGCAGCTGAGCGCCGACAAGCACGCAGACTTCGCCCGTCGCTTCGAAGGCACGGTGCGCCCCGTTCTGCTCGAGCGGCCGCAGCCCGGCAAACCCTTCGGCGGATTTACCGACAATTATCTGCGCGTCAGCGTCGAAGCGCCCCTTGATATGGACAACAGCATCGCCGATGTCCGTCTCGACAAGCTCGGCGACGACGGCGAGACACTGCTCGCCACATTGATATGAGCAGGGTGCTGTCATTCGTTTTCGGCCTCCTTGCCCGACTGCCCCTCGGCGTGCTCTACGTCCTTGCCGACATAGGGTATCTGATTCTGTATCACGTCGTACGCTATCGCCGCAAGGTCGTGGCCGAAAATCTTGCCGCCTGCTATCCCGAACTGGATTCAGGGGAAATCAGGAAAATCGGCAGAAAGTTCTACCGAAACTTCGCCGACTACGCCGTCGAAACCGTCAAGCTTCTGCACATATCCGACAAAGAGATGAGCCGCCGCATGGTTTTCGAGAATATCGAAGTGATGGACAGGCTCAACGCGCAGGGGCGCTCGACTGTCGTCTACTTCAGCCATGCCGGCAACTGGGAATGGGCGCCGTCGGTGACATTGCACACAAAGAAACTGAACGACAGGAAGATATACTATGCTCAGGTCTACCGGCCGCTGCGCGACAAGGCTTTCGACGCGCTTATGCTGCGCGTACGCTCGCGCTTCGGCTCGGAATCGGTGCCCAAGGCGGTGATTCTTCGCACACTGTTAGGCTGGCGCCGCGAAGGCGCGCAGAGCGTCACCGGATTCATGAGCGACCAGAAACCATCGCACGGCGACCCGACCGTCCCCCTGCGTTTCCTTGGACGCCCCACAGCTTTCATCAGCGGCACCGAGACTCTGGCCCGCAAGCTCGGCATGGCGGCTATCTACTGGGACATCAGCAAAATTTCGCGCGGCCATTACAGCATACGCTGCCGCCTGCTGGCCGAAAACGTAGCCGATACAGCCCCCGGCGCCGTCACGGCGTCCTATGCACGTATGCTTGAAGAAACCATCAACCGCAACCCCTCCATATGGCTCTGGACCCACAAGAGATGGAAACACCCCGTCGACCCATCGTCGCTATTATATTAAACTGGAACGGGCGCAAGCTGCTCGAACGCTTCCTGCCCGAAGTCATCGCCAATACCGACCCGGCGGTGACGAGGCTTGTCGTGGCCGACAACGGCAGCACGGATGACAGCGTGGCGCTGCTGCGCGAAAAATTCGCCGACAAAGTCGACATACTCCGCTTTCCCGAAAATCTCGGCTTCGCCATGGGCTACAACAGAGCCATCCTCGAATCCGGCGAACACGAATACGCGGCACTCATAAACTCCGACCTCGCCACCGATCCCGGCTGGGACACGACCCTGCTGCGCTTCATGGACGAGCACCCCGAAGTCGGCGCCGTACAGCCCAAAATACTCAGCTACGATGACCCCGGCCGATTCGAATATGCAGGAGCCTGCGGCGGCTACCTCGACCGCAACGGCTATCCCTACTGCCGCGGCCGCATCTTCGGCACCTGCGAGCGCGACGAAGGCCAGTACGACACAGCCGCCGAGATATTCTGGGCCTCGGGAGCCGCGCTGATGGTGCGCCGCGAACTCTACCTCGCCGTCGGCGGCCTCGACCCCGACTTCTTCGCCCACATGGAGGAAATCGACCTGTGCTGGCGCATACAGCTTGCCGGCTACAAAGTCGCCGTAGAGCCTGCGGCAAGCGTGCGACACCTCGGAGGAGGCTCGCTGCCCATGGGCAATCCGCGCAAGACCTACCTGAACTTCCGCAACAACCTGCTGATGATGCACAAAAACCTGCCCGACAGCGTCCGTCGCGGCGCTCTGCTGCGCCGAAGGCTGCTCGACACCATCGCCTGGGGCAGGTCGGTACTCACATTCAACTGGAAGGACGCCCGCGCCATCTTCCGCGCCCACCGCGACTTCGCCACGATGCGACGCCGCTACATAGCCCATCCCGACGAGAACATACTGCCCGAAGTTCCCGGAGGAAAGCGCAACATACTTGTCGACTACTACCTGCGCAGACGCCATACCTTCGACCGGCTCGACCACGAAACCGACAGCTGATTCTTCAGCCGACGAAAGCAGACTTCACATCTTTTCACACAACGCGAAGCCACAAACGCAAAAATTCCCTAAAAGGCCATCTGCTCATCAAAAAAACAAGCC
>JAIDUY010000517.1 GCA_029059965.1 Muribaculaceae bacterium | reverse complement strand
GCTTGTTGGAGAATGTGTACTCCATCTTGTTGCGGTATTCCCATATTTTCTCGCTACCGAGGGCGGCGGGAATCTCCGGAAGCTCCACCTTGGCGATGCGCTCAAGGGCGTCGACCACCTGACGGCGCTTGCACTCGAGCTGGCATTCGTAAGGCAGATGCTGCCAGCGGCAGCCTCCGCAGACAGTGAAATGAGAGCAGCGTGGCTCCACGCGCACATCGCCGGCCTTGACAAGCCGGGCCATACGGCCTATGGCATAGCTCTTGCGTTTCTTCTCGACCTGCACGTCGACCACATCGCCGGGAGCGGCGAAAGGCACGAAGACAACCATCTCGCCGTCGCGGCCGAGAGCATTGCCCTCGGAGGCCACGTCGGTGATGGTAAGGTTCTCTATCAGTGGAAGCGGTTTTCTTTTGCGGGCCATATCACTTGAGAGCTGCGATGCTTGCCTGAAGGGTTGCTATCTTGGCCTTGGCATCCTCCTGCTTGCGGCGTTCGGCCTCGACCACAGGAGCCGGGGCGTTGGCGACGAAGCGTTCGTTGGAAAGCTTCTTCTCGACCGATGCGAGGAAGCCTTTCTGATAGTCGAGTTCCTTGTTGAGGCGTTCGAGTTCGGCCTCGACGTCGGTATTGCGGCTCATGGGCACGTTGAATTCCACCGCGCCGACCATAAAGGTCGAGGCTGCGGCATCCTTGGCAGCCTTGTTGGCTACGGCCTCAAGACCGCCGAGCTTGCACAGCAGGGGAACGATTTCGTCGTCGACGGAAGCGTCGACCACATTGAGGGTGAGCTTTTCGCGCTGGGCGATGTTCTTGCGGGCACGGACGGCGCGGATGCCGTTGATGATTTCCAGGGCGTTGCCGATACGTTCGAGGATACCCTCGTCCACGGCGCCGGCCTCGGGCATGGGTGCGTACATCACCGACTCGCCTTCGGCACGTTCTGCCAGATGCTGCCAGAGCTCCTCGGTGATGAAAGGCATCACGGGATGGAGCACGCGCAGCAGACGGTCGAGGAAGTCGCCGGCCTGCGAGTAGGTGCGGGCGTCGACGGGCTCGCCGTAGGCGGGCTTGATCATTTCGAGATACGAAGCCGAGAAGTCATCGCGGAAGAAGCGGTAGGCGGCCATGACAGCGTCGTTGATGCGGAACTTGCCGAACGAATCCTCGATTTCGGCCAGAGTCTTGTTCAGAGCCGACTCAAGCCAGCGTGCGGCAAGGGCGCATACCTGGGGCTGTTCGAGACTGTTGTCGACATTCCAGCCGCGGAGCAGACGGAATGAGTTCCATATCTTGTTACAGAAGTTGCGTCCGTTCTCGACGAGCTTGTCGTCATACATGATGTCGTTGCCTGCCTGTGCGGACATCATCAGACCCAGACGCACGCCGTCGGCGCCGTACTTTGCGATGAGGTCCAGCGGGTCGGGCGAGTTGCCCAGACTCTTGCTCATCTTGCGGCCGAGGGCGTCGCGGACGATGCCGGTGAAGTAGACGTTGTTGACCGGCTGCTTGCCCACGTATTCGTCTCGTGCCAGAGTCATGCGGGCCACG
>JAIDUY010000516.1 GCA_029059965.1 Muribaculaceae bacterium | reverse complement strand
GGGGTAGGCTGCCGTGATGAAGTAGGGGTCGACGGCGATGCAGTGGCCTCCGCCGCCGCATCCGGGCTGGAGGATGTTGACGCGCGGATGCTTGTTGGCCAGACGGATAAGCTCCCAGACGTTGATGCCGGCGCTGTCGCAGATGAGCGAGAGCTCGTTGGCGAATGCAATCTGGACGTCGCGGCTGGAGTTTTCGGTGAGCTTGCACATCTCGGCTGTGCGGGCGTTGGTGGCATGCAGCTCGCCGGTGACGAAAGTGCGGTAGAATTCGGCGGCATGAGCCGTCGAGGCCTCGTCGATACCGCCGATGACGCGGTCGTTGTGCACCAGCTCGTAGAGCACGTTGCCGGGGAGGACGCGCTCGGGGCAGTAGGCTATATGGATTTTACCGCGCAGTTCCGGGCGCTCGGCGTAGATAAGGTCGGCCATGGCCTCGGTGGTTCCGATAGGCGATGTGGACTCGATGACATACAGGTCGCCCTCCTTCAGCAGGGGGATGACGGCGCGTGTGGCGTTCTCGACATAGGAGATGTCGGGCTGGTGGTCGCCCTTGAAGGGGGTGGGGACCACAATGAAGTAAGCGTCGGAAACCTCCGGACGCGCTGCTGCACGCAACTTGCCTGCTGCTGTCACATCGCGGAGTTTTTCGCCCAATCCGGGCTCTACTATATGGAGTTCGCCGGCGTTGGTCTTCTCGACGACGGCGGGATTGATGTCAACGCCCAATACGTCTATACCGTGCATGGCAGCGGTAATTGCTGTAGGCAGGCCGATGTAGCCAAGACCCATGAAGCATGCTTTCATCTATTGTTCGCTTTGTTTGAGACTGCAAAGATACAATTTTTTTTCAAATCACGCTATAAATCGCCGGCCAATGTAGGCCGCCGTGACTTGCGGAATATACTTGTGGAATATAAAGGACGCAAACGGGCATTGTAACGAACTTTTTTGTTAACTTTGCAGTTCAAACACAACACCACACTATACCGAACCATAAGCCGATGAGAAAATGGCGAATTGAGGACAGCGAGGAGCTGTACAACATCCCCGGCTGGGGACGCAATTATTTTTCTGTCAACGAGCGCGGCCACATAGTGGTTACGCCCCGCAAGGACTGCGCTCCGGTCGACCTCAAGGAAGTTATCGACGAGCTGCAGGTGCGCGACATATCGGCGCCCATGCTGCTGCGCTTCCCCGACATTCTCGACAACCGCATCGAGAAAATCAGCAACTGCTTCAAACAGGCTTCCAAGGAATACGATTACACGGCCCAGAACTATATGATCTACCCCATCAAGGTGAATCAGATGCGTCAGGTGGTCGAGGAAATCGTCAGCTACGGCAAGAAGTTCAACATCGGCCTCGAGGCCGGTTCCAAACCCGAGCTCCACGCCGTGCTCGGCACCAATATCGACGAGAACGCACTCATCATATGCAACGGCTACAAGGACGCCGCCTACATCGAGCTGGCGCTCCTGGCCCAGAAGATGGGTCGACGCATCTACCTCGTTGTCGAGAAGCTTAACGAGCTGCGCATGATTGCCGACATCTCGCGCCGCCTCAAGGTGCGCCCCAACATCGGCATACGCATCAAGCTGTCGTCCACAGGCTCGGGCAAGTGGAGCGAGAGCGGCGGCGACCAGAGCAAGTTCGGCCTGAACTCGTCGGAACTGCTTGAGGCTCTCGACGTGCTCGAAAAGCGCGACATGAAGGACTGCCTCAAGCTGATTCACTTCCATATCGGCAGCCAAATCAACAAGATACGCGTCATCAAGAATGCCCTGCGCGAGGCAACACAGTTCTACGTCCAGCTGTCGCGTCTCGGCTTCAACATAGAGTTCATCGACATTGGCGGCGGCCTGGGCGTCGACTACGACGGCACCCGCAGCAGCTCCAGCGAAAGCTCGATGAACTATTCCATCCAGGAATACGCCAACGATGCCGTGTCGGCCGTGGTGGACGCCTGCACCAAGAACAATCTGCCTCAGCCCAACATCATCACCGAGAGCGGACGCTCGCTCACGGCGCACCACTCGGTGCTTATCTTCGAGGTTCTCGAGACAACACAGCTGCCCGAATGGAAGGACAGCCAGGAAATCGGGGACGACGCCCATGAGCTGGCCCGCGAGCTCTACAACATCTGGGACCGCCTCGATCAGAACCGTCTGTTCGAGAGCTGGCACGATGCCCTGCAGATACGCGAGGAAGCCCTCGACCTGTTCAGCCTCGGCATGCTCGACCTGCGCACCCGCGCCCAGATCGAGAAACTGTTCTGGAGCATAGCCCGCGAGGTGGGCGACATTGCCGGAGGCATGAAGCACATTCCGGACGACCTGCGCAAAATCGCCAAGATGCTACCCGACAAGTACTTCTGCAACTTCTCACTCTTCCAGAGCCTTCCCGACAGCTGGGCCATCGACCAGATTTTCCCCATCGTGCCGATAGCCCGCCTCGACGAGAAACCCACACGCACCTGCTCCATACAGGACAGCACCTGCGCCGCGGACGGCCAAATCGCCAACTTCATATCGCCCCAGGGTACATCTCCCGCCCTGCCCGTCCATCCCCTGCGTTCGGGCGAGCCCTA
>JAIDUY010000515.1 GCA_029059965.1 Muribaculaceae bacterium | reverse complement strand
CACCACGATGATAGGGACGATGGCATAAAGTATAACGTGGGTCAATCCCATGACGGATGATTATTTATGGCCCGTCCGCGCGATGCACACCCGGACGGGCCGGATTTACTAAACGGTGTATTCGATGAGGGGTGCGGGATTCAGGTAGCCGATATGGCCGGATTCCTTACCCGAGTCGGCGCCGAGCTGTACGTCGATGAGAGAGGGACGCCCCGAGGCAAGAGCCTTTGTCAGAGCATCGCGGAGTTCGTCGGTAGTCTCCACGCGGTAGCCGTCGGCGCCGAAAGCCTCGCCGATGAGGTTGTACTGCGCGTTGATGTCCAGAGTCGTAGGTGCAGGAGCGTCGCCGCCCGAAGGATTGACGCCGATGCCGTTGTAGATGCCGCCGTTGTTGAACACCAGCACGGTGACAGGCAGCTTGTAGCGGCAGATGGTGGCGAAGTCCATGCCCGAGAAGCCGAAGGCCGAGTCGCCTTCGACAGCCACGACCTTCTTGCCCGTAGCCACGGCGGCGCCTATGGACGAGCCCATGCCCATGCCCATGATTGACCACGATGCGCAGTCGATGCGGTGGCGGGGCAGGCTCATGTCGACGCTGTCGCGGGTGTCATCGAGGGTATTTGCACCTTCGTTGACGAGGATGACGTCGGGATTGCTCTCCAGGATAGGCTTGATGACCGACAGCGCGGTCCAGTGGTTCATGGGCTTGGCAGCCGAGGCCTCGGTGAGTCTTTGGGCGAACTTGGCGTTCTTGGCCTTGCTCTCGGCCTGAAGAGAGACGAGCCATGCCGAGTCGGCCGACATCGTCTTGCCCTTGAGACCTTCAAGAATCATGTCGAGGCTCAGGCTCATGTCGCCGACAACCGGTGCGGCGACGGGCACATTGCGGTCCATCTCGCGCGGTTCGATGTCGAGCTGAATGAACTTGACATCCGGGTTCCACTTGCCTTTGCCGAACGACAGCATCCAGTTGATGCGGGCGCCGATGACCATGACGGCGTCGGCCTGCTGCATGATGGTGCTGCGGCAGCTGAGGGCGCTGTAGGGACCGGCGTCGGGCATCAGACCCTTGGCCATCGACATCGACAGATATGGAATCTTATATGTCTCGACAAGGGTTTTGATTTTGTCGTCGACCTGAGCGTAGGCCGCGCCCTTGCCAAGCAGGATGGCGGGGTGCTTTGCGGATGTCAGTATCTCGACGGCGCGGTCGACGGCCTGCTGTGTCGGAGCCACAGCCGATGCCGGGTCGACGGGAGTGAAATAGAGATTCTCGACCTCGCTTGCATCCATGATTTCGGCCAGCGCCGGGGTGCTCATGTCGATATACACGCCGCCGGGACGGCCGCTGACAGCCGCGCGATAGGCTCGGGCGACGGCCGCGGGAATGTCCTTTGCATGCGAGCAGCGCAGGGCGAACTTGACTAATGGACGCGCGGTGTTGAGCTGGTCAAGCTGTTCGTAGGTTCCGAGGTCCATGTCGACCATGTCGGGGTCGGAGGCTCCCGAAATCTGAATCATCGGGTAGCAGTTCACCGTCGCGTTGGCCGTGGCCGTCAGGCCGTTCATCATGCCCAGCGACGATACTGTCAGAAGCACACCCGGAGTCTTGGTCAGATAGCCGTGCGTGGCGGCGGCCATGCCGGCCTGCTGCTCGAAGCGGAAACCGTAGTAGTTGAGGCCTACTTTCTGCATTGCATAGGCGGCTTCGGTGACGGGGATTCCGACAAGGCCGTAGACATCCTTTATGCCCACGCGTCGCAGGGCTTCGGCGAGGATATACATGCCGGTGACCTGTTCGGGGAATTTAGGGGCCTTGTTATTGCTGTTGTCTGTTGTCGTGCTCATGGTGTGTCACTTTTTTGCGGTTTCAGGCAGGGGTTCGGTGGTGCCGTTGGCGGCGAAGCCTGCTATCTGTGCGTCGGTGTAGCCCAGACTCTTGAGC
>JAIDUY010000514.1 GCA_029059965.1 Muribaculaceae bacterium | reverse complement strand
GCACCTTGTTGCCGTGCTCGTCGCGCGTGAATTCGTTGAAAAGGTCTTCCTCGGTCAGACGACTGCGGTATTCCTCTTCGGTGCCGAACTCTTCGGGGATGGCGAAGTTGGGCATGATGGGCTCGTGCTCGATGCTGTATTCCTCAACCTTGTTCGCAATCTCCAGCGTGTTTTCCAGAGCCTCGGGTATGTCGCCGAACAGTTCCCACATCTCGCCGCGGGTCTTCATCCACTCCTGCTTGGAGTAGAGCATGCGGTTCGGGTCGTTGCGGTACTTGTTGGTGGCCAGGCAGATGAGCAGGTCGTGAGCCTCGGCGTCGGCCTCGTCTACGAAGTGGACGTCGTTGGTCGCTATTATCTTAACGCCGTTGCGGCGCGCGATGTCTATGAGCTTGTCCTCGATGCTGCGCTGCAGCTCGTAAGTATCGTGGTTGGCATGGGGCACATTGGCCTTGTGGCGCTGGAGTTCTATATAATAGTCGTCGCCGAAAACCGACTTCCACCATTTCACGGCCTCCTCGGCCCCTTCGACGTCGCCGTTGAGGAGCAGGCGGGGGATTTCGCCGCCGAGGCAGGCCGAACATACTATCAGGCCTTCGTGGTGGGCTGCCAGGCTCGCCTTGTCGGTACGGGGGTGGGAGTAGAAGCCCTCGGTCCATGCGCGGCTTACGAGCTTGATGAGGTTGTGGTAGCCCACGGCATTCTTGGCAAGGACCACAAGGTGGCGCCCTGTGTCCTTTTTGTCCAAGTGCTCGTGCATATCTCTTTGAGCTACATACATCTCGCAACCCAGGATGGGCTTCAGACGGCGCGCCTTGGCGGCCTCGAGAGCCTCGCGGGCTGCCGCTATCGCCTCTTCGTCGCCTCCTTGTTCGGCTTCGTCCAGCGCCTTCTGCGCGTCGGCTACAGCGCCTTTCACTCCCTTGTTGTGTTTGGCTATTGCGTTCGAGAACTCCTTGGCCCCGAACATATTGCCGTGGTCGGTCAGGGCAAGCGCCGGCATTCCGTCGGCGACAGCCTTCTTTATCAGACCGCCAAGCGATGACAGTCCGTCCAGTTTGGAAAAATGTGAGTGCACGTGCAGGTGCACGAATTGACCGATTTGCGACATATATATTATATCATATATATTATATCATAGTTTCGAACCCCAAAATTACAAAAAAATAAATCTATGGCCAAACATCCGGACGAGTCTTAACGATTATCAATATTAGAGGACTTCCTGTGGCGGCACTGACTCGGCTTCGATGACGTCCACAACGTACGTGCTGCTCTTGATGACGCAATGCTGAAATTACATTTTATGTCGTTTTAATTGGCGGAATGGGAAAAAGTATCTATCTTTGCGGTTGCAAAGCGCTTAGAACGTCTGAGACGTGGATTCGG
>JAIDUY010000513.1 GCA_029059965.1 Muribaculaceae bacterium | reverse complement strand
GGCGAGTTGCTCAGGTATGCCTCGCTGCGGGGCATGTCGCCCCAAGCGGCGGTTGTGAGCTGGGTGGACATCAGTCGGATTGTACGGCCGATGAGTTCGTAGTTGGGCGAACCGATGGCCTGGCTGTTCTTGATGAGCTCGTTGCAGTTCACGCCGATGTCGTAGAAGTGACGGCGCCACTGGGGGAAGCGGTTGATGCTGAGGAACTCCCAGCCTTCCTTGTAGGCATAGGTACCTTTTGTGGCCTTGCTCATGGTGGTGAGGCACTGCGAAAGGTAGATGTTGTGCTCGGCGTGGTCGTAGTTCACCTGCGAGGCGTAGAACACCAGAACGGGGAGTCCGAGTTCGGCGGTATTGGCGTGCGCTGCGTCCGGGTTGATGTTTTCTTCCAGAATATCATTGCAGGAAGCCCCGGCCATCGCTACGATAGCCGACATCGCCATGAGTTTTATCTTGTTCATTGTCATGAATGGACGGAATTAGAAGGTAACGTTGAGGTTGATGTTGTAGGAGCGCATGGAGGGCACGCTGTAGTTGTCGATACCCATGGCACCTGCACCGCCGGAAGCGGAGGGCATAACCTGCGGGTCGGCACCGGAGTACCTTGTGAGCAGGAAGAGGTTGCGGCCGGTGAAGGAGAGCTTGAGACCCTTGACAGGGTTGCGGCTGCCCAGACGGCGCATGAGGTTGCCGAAGTCGTAAGCTAAGGTTACGTAGCTCAGACGGACGTAGGAGCCGTCCTCGATGAAGTTGGAGGAAACGGAGTAGACGTAGTTGTTTACGGTGCTCTGGTCGAGGATGACGGGTGTGGTGTTCGGGCTGTAGGTGCCGTCGCCGTTGTCGACAACGCCGTTGAAGATTACCTTGTGGTTGCGGTACTTGGCCAGACGTGCGTCCATACCGTTGCTGATGAGGCTGCGGCCTGTGATGTTGGCGACGTCGCCGCCTACGCGGCCGTCGAAGAGGAGGCTGAGCGAGAGATCTTTCCAGCTGAAGGTGGAGCCGAGGCCGATGAGGCAGTCAGGCTCGCGGTTGCCGATGAATGTGTCTTTCTTGGGCGAGATGATGGGATAGCCGCTCTGGTCGATGAGGACCTGTCCGTCCGGGGCACGCTGGTAGTCGATACCGGAGAGGGATGTGGTGGCCTGGCCTACGTAAGCAGTGGCAAAGATGTCGCCGTACTGTCCTACGGTAACCTCGCTGACGCCTTCGGGAAGAGCCTTGAGTCGGCCGCGGTTGTGCGAGAAGTTCACGGTTGCGGTCCACTGGAAGTCGCGGGTATTGATGATTTCCTGGTTGAAGGTCGCTTCGATACCGGAGTTCTCTACGGTACCCTCGTTACGGGTCTGGAGGATGGTGCCGGAAGAGGGCGACACGCGCACAGTAACAATCTGGTTGTCGACGGTGGTGTTGTAGTAGGAGATGTCGAGACGGGTGCGGTTGTTGAAGAAACGCAGGTCAGCGCCGACCTCCCAGGAACCTGTCATTTCGGGTTCGAGGAAAATCGCCTTGGAGAGGGTGGGGTTCACGCCGAAACCACCGTCGGGGAAGTTTGTCCACGACTTGTAGTTGTCGGAGAACTGGTTGGCGAGGGCATCCTTGCCGACCTTTGCCCAGTTACCGCGGATTTTACCGTAGTTGAATACGCGGGAGCGGATTTTGAAGAGTTCGGTGAAGATTACACCGCCGGTAACCGAGGGATACCAGTAGTTTGCCTGCATCTGTTTGAGTGTGGAGGAACCGTCGAGACGGGCAGTGGCGGAAATCTGGACGATCTTGTTGTAGTCGAAGCGGATTTCGCCGAAGTAGCCGTACTTGTTGCGCTGGCTGTGGTTGAGGGCGAGCTGGTAGTCGCCGGTGCCAACTCCGAAGTACTGCTTGTCGAGGTTGTTGAACGAGTAGAAGTCGCCGTCGAGCAGGAAGTGCTTGCCGCCGAAGTTGCCGCTGGTTCCCTTGGACATGGAGTACTCGGCACCGACGAAGAAGTTAAGGTTGAAGTCTTCGTTGATTTCCCAGTAGTAGTTGCCGAGAATCTGGCCGGTGGCACGTTCGCCGCGAGAGGGCTGATATACATATGTACCCATGCGGCCGTGGTAGGTTTCCATCAGAGAACTTTCCAGCTCGCCATCCTCGTTGAGAATGAGATCGCTCAGGACGTAGCGGGGACGGGTCGAGCTTTCGTAGCTGGAGTTGGTGACGTCGTAGTTGAGCTTGCCGGTGAAGACAAGGTTACGGATGGGCTCGTAGCTGATGCTGCCGTTGACGATGATACGTGTGCTCTCGGTCTTGCTTTTGTCCATGTAGCGGCCGTAGTAGGGCGACAGGGTTGCGCCGAGGCGCTGCGAGTTTGTAAGCTCGTCCCATGCGTCGTAGCGGTTGCTCCAGTTGGGCAGGCCGTTGGGCAGTGCGTAGTCGCTCATGTCCTTGTCGATGGCCCAGCCGTAGACGGTGCTCATGGAGTTGCCGAAGCCGCGGCTGTTGCTGTTGACGAAGTTGGTCGACAGCATGATTTTGACCTGCTTGGAGGGATTGAACTCGCCCTTGACGAAGACGCTGAGTTTCTTCTTGAAGTCATTGGGAACGACACCCTGGTTGTCCATGAAGCTTGCCGAAGCGTATGCGGAGTATTTTTCGTTACCGCCGGAAACGCTCAGGTCGTACTTCTGCATGAAGCCTGTGCCGAGGAAGTCGCCGAGGTTGTCGTAGTAGGAGTCGTCGGCCTGACGGCGGGGGCCCCAGCCGCCGGTAGCGTTGGTTGTGTAGAAACCAGCAGCACCGGCGAGGTAGGTGTTCTGGATTTTGGGAGTGCGGAGCACGTTGGAGAATTCCCAGCCGCCGTTGGCGGTGACGGTGACTTTGCCGTCCTTGCCGCCCTTGGTGGTGATGAGGATTACGCCGTTGGCACCTTCCTGACCGTAGAGAGCGGAAGCTGCAGCACCCTTGAGGACGCTCATGCTTTCGATATCGGAGGGGTTAAGGTCGGCCATCGAGGAACCGCCGCCACGGATGGGCATACCGTCGACAATGAACAGAGGTTCGTTGGTCTGGCCGGGGTTGACCGAGGAGATGGCGCGCACGATGATCTGCGAAGCCGAGTTGGGCGAGCCGCCTGCGGTGGATACCTGCAGACCGGCAACCTTGCCCTGGAGAGAGTTGACGAAGTTCGCGCTCTGGCCGGCAGTGACGTCGTCGCTGCGCAGCTCCTGCACGGAGAAGTTAAGTTTGGATTTCTCCTGGCTCTGACCCATGGCGGTTACCACCACTTCGGAAAGAACTTCGGAGTTCTCCTAGAGAGCAACGTCGACGACGCTGCGTCCGTTGATGCGGACGTCCACCGACCTCATGCCGACGAAGGAGAAAGTAAGGACGTCTT
>JAIDUY010000512.1 GCA_029059965.1 Muribaculaceae bacterium | reverse complement strand
TGACCGAAGGCGCCAAGCACATCCTGGGCTGGAAGTCGCCCAACTACATCTACACCGCCGCCTCGGCTCCCAAGCTCAAGCTGCTGCTGCGCAACAGCAAGCTCAGCGATGACATCGCCTTCCGCTTCTCGGACAGCTCCTGGAGCGAATTCCCCCTCACCGCCGACAAATACATCGACTGGATTGCCTCAACTCCCGCCGAGGAACAGATTGTGAACGTCTTCCTCAACATGGAGACCTTCGGCGACATCCAGCCCGCCACCACCGGCATCTTCCAGTTCCTGGAGGCCCTGCCCCGCTTCGCAGCCGAACGCGGCCTCGACTTCGTCACCCCCACCGAGGCCATCACCAAAATCAAACCCGTGGGCGAGCTGTCGGTGATGCACCCCATCTCGTGCGCCGACGAAGCCCGCGACACCTCGGCATGGCTGGGCAACCGCCTGCAGCATGAGGCTGTCGAGAAGCTCTACTCCGTGTCCGAGCGCGTGCGCAAGTGCGACAACCGCCGCCTCAAGCAGGACTGGCAGTATCTGCAAACCTGCGACCACTTCTTCTACATGAGCACCAAGCGCAAGGCCGACGGCGTGGCGCACTCGATGTTCAGCCCCTACGAGACCCCCTTCCAGGCCTTCACCAACTACATGAACGTGCTGGCAGACTTCCTGATGCGCGTCGAAGAGGAATTCCCCTCGCAGATTGACAACGAAGAGCTCAACTCGCTGCTGCTCACCATCGCCAACCAGGGTAACGAAATCGAGGCCCTCAACAAGGAACTGGCATCCATGCGCAAAAGCGCCGAGCAGTACAACATCGAGCACCGCCGCGAAAGCGCCGAGGCTCCCGCCGCCGTAGAGAAGCCCGCCCGCAAAGCCTGCGCCCGCAAGACCACCAAGGCCACAAAGGCAAAGGCCGCCAAGGAACCCAAAGAAAAGAAGTAAGCACAGCATGGCAACCAAACTACCCGACAGGTATGTGATCACCATCGGCCGCAGCTTCGGCAGCGGCGGCAGGGCCGTCGGACGCATCATCGCCGACAAACTCGGCATCGGCTTCTACGACAAGAAGCTGCTTGTCAAGGCCGCCGAAAAATCGGGGCTCAACCACGAGTATGCCCGCGAGAACGACGAACGTATGCCCCGCATGCTCGGAGGAATAATCCCCTTCTCGATGGGCTACTATCCGTCGGGCTGGTTCGGCGCCGCTCCCACCTCCGGCCCCGACAGCATCTACAACGCCCAGTGCGATTTCATCCACGAAATCGCGGCGTCGGAACCCTGCGTCATCGTAGGCCGCAGCGCCGACTACATCCTGCGCGACCTCGACAACGTGGTCAACATCTTCGTCCATGCCCCCGTCGAGGACTGCGCCCGCCGCGTGCTCAAGCGCGGCGATGCCGCCACCATGCAGGACGCCGTGGCAATGACGGAACGCACCAACAAGCTGCGTTCCAACTTCTACAATTTCTACACCGACAAGCGCTGGGGTGCGGCATGCAGCTACGACCTGTGCGTCGACAGCTCGACGATGCCGCTCGACACTTTGGCCGACTTCATCATCGAATACGTCCGCTACAAGCTCTCGTCACCCCGACACTGACACATACATCCACCGACACTGAGCGGCGGCCCGACCGGGCCGCCGCTGACAATAAAAACTGCGGGGCAATCTCACGATTGCCCCGCAGCGTCTAAACCTTAAAAATCTAATCCTATGAAAAAACTAATTCAATACTTTACTTCTT
>JAIDUY010000511.1 GCA_029059965.1 Muribaculaceae bacterium | reverse complement strand
GCAACCCCAACACCGGCGTCACCGAAGAAATTCTCATCGAGTGTACCGAAACACGCGACCAGCCAAAGAACAAGGAACGCGCCCTAAGCCGTCTGCGCACGTTCATCTACGACAAAGAACATCAGAAATATCTCGACGACATAGCCTCGCGGCGCAAGACAATGGTCTCCACCGGCGACCGCTCCGCCAAAATCCGCACCTACAATTACCCTCAGGGGCGTATAACCGACCATCGCATCAACTACACCGTCTACAACCTGGCATCCTTCGTCGACGGCGACATCCAGGACCTTATCGACCATCTCATCATCGCCGAGAACGCCGAAAAGCTCAAGGCAGCCGAACTCTGACACCCATCAAGCAACAACATCAACACCGCATATTCAAATGAAGCGAACAGAACTGATTGACAACATCTTCCGTAAAGGCTCCTTCCTGTGCGTAGGCCTCGACCCCGATATCGCCAAAATACCCGCCGAAATCAAAGGCACACCAGCCGAACGCATCCTCGCATTCAACAAAGCCATTATCGACGCCACCGCACCCTACTGCGTGGCCTACAAGCCCAACACGGCCTTCTACGAATGCCACGGCGCACAAGGCTGGCAGGCACTCGCCGACACCATAGCCTATATACGCGAAAAATATCCCGACCAGTTCATAATCGCCGATGCCAAACGCGGCGACATCGGCAACACAGCCTCGCGCTATGCCCGCACATTCTTCGAACAGCTCAACTGCGACGCCGTCACCCTGGCACCCTACATGGGCGAAGATTCCGTGCGCCCCTTCCTCGAATACCCCGGCAAATGGAGCATAATACTCGCCCTCACCTCCAACCCCTCTGCCGGCGACTTCGAGACCATCCAGGACAACAAAGGCCTCGCACTATATCAGCGCGTAATCCGCACCTCGCGCCACTGGGGCAACCCCGTCAACACAATGTACGTCGTCGGCGCCACACGCGCCGAAAGCCTCGCCGAGGTACGCCGGCTGGCACCACGCCACTTTCTGCTCGTGCCCGGCGTCGGCGCACAGGGCGGCAGCCTCGAAGAAGTTGCACGCTACGGCATGATTGACGAATGCGGCCTGCTGGTCAACAGCTCCCGAGGAGTAATCCACGCATCCACAGGCGCCGACTTCGCCGAAGCAGCAGCAACCTCTGCCCGCAAACTCGCCGAAACCATGGCCGGACTCCTCCCCAAAGACGCCGAATAATCCCCCAAAAACCAATTTCGGGAGGGCAAGATGCAGATTTCGCAAAAAAAATTTGCACAATAGACAAAAAAGTTCTAACTTTGCACTGCTTTTACGGGGAGCACCCCGCAGAGCAACCGGAGATTCGCTAGCTCAGCTGGTAGAGCACAACACTTTTAATGTTGGGGTCCTGGGTTCGAGCCCCAGGCGGATC
>JAIDUY010000510.1 GCA_029059965.1 Muribaculaceae bacterium | reverse complement strand
ACGCTCGTTCATCACAAGACAAAAATCACTCAGAGATATGCGACCCCAGCATTAACAAATATTGGGGAACCGGCTCTCAGTCCTCCAGCAGGTCGGGGCGCAGGCGTCGTGTGCGCTCCATCGACTGCTCGTGCTTCCATGCGTCGATTTTGGCCTGATGGCCGCTGAGCAGTATTTCGGGCACCGTCCAGCCATTGTACTCCGCCGGGCGGGTGTAGATGGGCGGTTCAAGCAGATTGTCCTGGAAGGAGTCGGTCAGGGCGCTCTGCTCGTCGCCGATGGCGCCGGGCAGCAGGCGCACGATGGCGTCGGTGATGATGGCCGCAGGGAGTTCGCCGCCGGTGAGCACATAGTCGCCAATGGAAATCTCGCGGGTGATGAGGTGCTCGCGTATGCGGTAGTCGATGCCCTTGTAGTGGCCGCAGAGGATGATGATGTTGTCGAGCATCGACAGCGAGTTGGCCATGCGCTGGTTGAACACCTCGCCGTCGGGAGCCGTGAAAATAACCTCGTCGTAGTGCCGTTCGGCGCGCAGCGCCGAGATGCAGCGGTCGACGGGCTCTATCTGAATCACCATTCCGGCCTCGCCGCCGAAGGGATAGTCGTCGACCTTGCGGTAGCGGTTGGTGGTGTAGTCGCGCAGATTGTGTACGTGTATGTCGGCCAGGCCTTTGTCGCACGCGCGCTTGATGATGGAGCAGTTCAGCGGCGACTCGAGCATTTCGGGGAGTACGGTTATTATGTCTATTCTCATCGGGTTGAGGTGTTGGTCGCTGCAAAATTACTCAAAATTGACGAGGCGGGCAAGTGTGAAAAACGCTGGCGGATGTTTGTTAAAATTATAACTTAATCATTAAAAGATGCAAAAAGACTTAACGATGTCGCACGTGATTATAAAAAATGTTGTAAGTTTGTGTCCATATTGCCGATTTAGCCATAGTCCGGCGGCCTACGGCGCCTCTGCAAGGCACGGGTCAACGTGGCCGATGGCGTGGACGGCGGTATCGGGCTCCGGCCCGGCAATGGAACCTGAAAAAAACAAAAATCCTAAAATAAACCAATGTAGTAACCATGAAAAAACAGCTATTTTTACTGTTCTTTTCCCTCCTCGCGCTGGTTAGCCAGGCGCGCACGGTGACCGGTACTGTCACCCAGGCGTCCGACGGCGAACCCGTCACCGGAGCTTCGGTAGTCGTCAAGGGCGTGCCCGGCGGCGCGGTCACCGACATCGACGGACATTACACAATTAACGTCCCGGATGGAAAAGACGTCCTTACTTTCTCCTTCGTCGGCATGAGGTCGGTGGACGTCCGCATCAACGGACGCAGCGTCGTCGACGTAGCTCTCCAGGAGACCTCCGAAGTTCATTCCGAATTGGTGGTAAACGCCATGGGTCAGAGACAGGAGAAAT
>JAIDUY010000051.1 GCA_029059965.1 Muribaculaceae bacterium | reverse complement strand
AGCCAGGCCATCGGTTCGCCCAACTACGAACTCATCGGCCGTACAATCCGACTGATGTCCACCCAGCTCACAACCGACGCTTGGGGCGACATGCCCCGCAGCGAGGCATACCTGAGCAACTCGCCGCACTACGACTCCCAGGCCTCCATCTACGCATGGATGCTCGAGGAAGCCGACGAGCTCATCGCATTGTACAACGACCCCGCAGTAGCAGCTTCCCCCGCCAATCACACCATCACCTCCAGGATGGACCGCGTATACTCCGGCGACCTCAACAAGTGGAAGGGTCTCGCACTGGCCATCAAGGCCCGCATCCTGCTGCGTAACGTTCCCAACATCGACCGCACTCCCGCCACCCTCCAGAAAATCGACGCAGCCGCTCAGGCTGCCATCGACGCATGGCGCTCCGGCGACCTCCTCTACGGCAGCTGGTTCGGCAACGAACCCCGCTACTACTACGAGAAGGAAGGTGTAGGCGAAGGCGTGGCTCCCTGGTGCGCCGCCCAGCCCGTAATCAACTCCTGGGAAAGCCGTGCAAACCTCCTCACCACCGCCGTTCCCTCCAAGTTCTTCATCCAGGACTGCATGGGCATCATCAACCCCGGCATCGAAGGCAAGCAGGGCGCATGGGACCGTGAGAACGGCTACGGCTGCGACCCCCGCCTGATGCTCCTCCTCAAGCCCAACGACGGCCCCACATCGCCCTCCAGCACAAGCAAGAGCGTGATGGTGCGCTACCTCGAGAACAACATCGGCGCAGGCGCAACCTACAAGCAGACCAACTTCCCCGACCTCTACTGCGGCGCTTACGCTGCCGGCACCGACGCCTACAACGCCATCTTCACCATGGAAGAGCTCTACTTCATCAAGGCTGAGGCTCAGTACTGGCTCGGCAACAAGGTAGAAGCCTGCCGTCTGGCCAAGGAAGCTACCCGCTGGAACGTGCAGCGTCACCTCGACCGCTATCTGGCCGACAACGAAGGCGCATATCCCCAGGCCGGCAACCTCCCCGGCAGCGCTTCCGCACAGGAACGATTCGAGCGCCAGATGACCGCCTTCTTCGAGAACGAGGCCACCAAGCGCTGCAAGCCCGTCAGCGAAATCGGCAACAAGCACTACTTCTTCGACGAATCCGCCTTCACTCTGTCCGACCTCATGATTCAGAAGTACATCTCCATGTACATGCAGCCCGAACAGTGGACCGACCTCCGCCGCTACCACTACTCCAACAACCGTAACGGCTACGGCATCGGCGACGCCAACGAAATCGTCTATCCGACTCTCCGTCGTCCCTACAACCTCTACGCCGCTTACTGGATCGACGGCATGAGCGCCGC
>JAIDUY010000509.1 GCA_029059965.1 Muribaculaceae bacterium | reverse complement strand
CGTCGGCAGCACCAAGCATTCTCATCACCTCGGCTTCGCGCAGACGCTCCGGCTTGGAGTTCTTCTCGCGACCGCGAAGGAAATCGATGACGTTGGTGGTGTTCGTAAGCTCATGTATCACCTCGCCGGTGAGTATGGCCTCGATGAAAACGTAACCGCTGTACAGGTTCTTCTCTTTAATCACTTTCTTTCCGTTCCGCAGCGCCATAACCTTTTCGGTAGGTATCAACACCTGGAACACATAGTTGCCCAAGTCAGTGCGTCTCATCGAGCCTTCGATGATTTCTTTGACTTGGGCCTCTTTGCCTGAAATGGCACGCAGAACGTACCAGCCTTTTTTATTTTCAGCCATTGAAGGTTCCGATTAGGGGTATGAATACTGCTTACAAGCTGTAGAGGAAGTGCATCAGCCTGTCGACCACCTGATCCATGACGAGTATTATCAATGCGATAATGGCGGAAGCAATCATCACGATGATGGCCGATTTTACCAGCTGTTTCTTGGAAGGCCAGGAAGTCTTGTAACGAAGCTCGTCATAAGCTTCCTGTATATTCGTAAGTAGATTGAGTTTCATTGGTGTTATATCTTGCACGGGAAGAGAGGCTCGAACTCCCGACACCTGGTTTTGGAGACCAGTGCTCTACCGACTGAGCTATTCCCGTATGTTACAAAGGGCGCCGGCGTCAGCCGACGCCCTTTGGATTTTTTATCGATCTACGCTTGCGTGTTGCGCAAGGGTATTAGTCGAGGATTTCGGTGATCTGACCGGAACCAACGGTGCGGCCACCTTCGCGGATAGCGAAGCGGAGACCCTGGTCGCAGGCCACGGGGTTGATGAGGTCAACGATGATCTCAACGTGGTCACCGGGCATTACCATTTCTACGCCTTCGGGGAGGGTGATTTCACCGGTCACGTCGAGGGTACGGATGTAGAACTGGGGACGGTAGTGGTTGTGGAACGGAGTGTGACGGCCACCTTCCTCTTTCTTGAGGATGTAGACAGAAGCTTTGAACTTGCTGTGGGGCTTAACGACACCGGGATGGCAGATTACCATACCGCGCTTGATGTCCTTCTTGTCGATACCGCGGAGGAGGAGACCTACGTTGTCACCGGCTTCGCCCTGATCGAGGAGCTTGCGGAACATTTCGACACCGGTAACGACGGACTTCATGTCTGCGCCGAGACCCATGATCTGAACTTCGTCGCTCACCTTTACTACGCCAGTTTCGATACGGCCGGTAGCCACGGTACCACGACCGGTGATGGAGAACACGTCTTCCACAGGCATGAGGAAGGGTTTGTCCACGTCGCGGGGAGGCAGGGGAATCCAGTTGTCGACAGCTTCCATGAGCTCCATAACCTTTTCTTCCCACTGGGGTTCGCCGTTGAGAGCGCCGAGGGCGGAGCCA
>JAIDUY010000508.1 GCA_029059965.1 Muribaculaceae bacterium | reverse complement strand
CCGCCCGTGCAGGCCGCGCATCGGCAGGGGTCACTGTGGCCGGGCAATTTCATCGGCAATGATGTTGAGATTGTCACTCGGATTTCCGTTCCCGAGCTGCAGGCCGACGGCTCTTGTGCCGGCATTTTCGCAGATAGCCTCGACGCGGGCACGCTCGCCCTCGTTTTCAAAGAAAACCACAGTCGCCCCGGAGGCGCGCAGCGAGTCGATGGCAGCGCGCAGATGGCGCGGGCTTGTCTCCTTGTGGCCGGCTCAGACGGAAATCTGGAGCAGGCCGTAGTCGCGGGCGAAATAGCTCAGCGACGGATGCCAGGCGCCGAAAGCGTGCGGCGCGCCGCTCAGGCGTGCGCCGACAGCTGCATCGACAGAATCAATACGGGCGATTACAGCGTCACGTCGTTCGGTGTAGGCGCTTGTGCTGTCGGGGCAGATGTCCGAGAGTGCCGAGCAATACTGGCGCGCCATGGCGCGTAGCGTACGGGCCGATGTCCATATGTGCGGGTCGGCTTCGAGTTCGTCGCCGTGAGTTCCCGTAATCAAGTCGACACTGTCCGCAAGCGACAGAACGCGGACATCGTCGGGCAGAGCAGTTCTGATACGTTCCTCGAACGGCAGCACACCCGTGGCGAAGTAAATATCGGCATCGGCGGCGCGTCGCAGTCTGTCCGGCGCAGGGTCGAAGGATTCGGGGTCGGCGCCGCGGTCGAGCATTGTCATCACCGTGTAGCCCTCGCCTGCGATTTCCTTAAGAATGTCGGTCTGCGGGACAACAGACGTCAGCAGCACGGGCTTGTCGGCGGCATTGTCGCTCTCCGACGACCCGTTGCCACAGGCCGTCAGGAGCAGCAAAGCGGCTATGGATGCAGGTATTTTACGCATCGGGCAGCAGTGCCTTTGCCATTGCGGCAGCCGCGTGACGGCCGTCGCCCATGGCGAGAATGACAGTGGCGCCACCGCGTACGATGTCACCGCCTGCGAAAAGCAGAGGGAGCGACGAGCGGAGGTCGGCATCGACGGCAATGGTGCCGCGACCTGTCACTTCGAGGCCGTCGACCGAATCGGGAATCAGCGGATTCGGAGAAACACCGACACTTACGACAACAAGGTCGACCTCTATTTCATCAATTGCGCCGGGGACGGGGACGGGCGAACGGCGCCCCGATGCGTCAGGCTCGCCGAGCTCCATTCGCTGCACACGCATGGCGCGGACACGACCGCGTTCGTCGCCGAGATACTCGACAGGATTGCAGAGAGTCATGAACTCGACACCCTCCTCGCGGGCATGGTGCACTTCCTCTACGCGCGCAGGCATCTCGGCCTCGCCGCGGCGGTAGACTATGAAAGCCTTTTCGGCTCCCATGCGGCGGGCTGTGCGCACCGAGTCCATGGCCGTGTTGCCGCCGCCGATGACGGCCACCCTGCGTGCGCGTGGCACGGGGGTGTCCGAACCGGGACGGCCTGCACC
>JAIDUY010000507.1 GCA_029059965.1 Muribaculaceae bacterium | reverse complement strand
ATTATACGGGCCCCACGGAGTTATACACTTCCTTTTTGTTGGGCAGGGTCATTTTTGTATAAGAGCGAAGTCAGATAAAGATACATACATGCAGCGCCCCCGGCACGACGGCCTGTGCAGCCTGTCGCGCCGGGGGCGCCGTATTGTATCCTGAGGTCAGACGTTGAAGCGGAAGTGCATGATGTCGCCGTCGGCAACGACGTACTCCTTGCCTTCGACAGCCATCTTTCCGGCCTCGCGCACGGGGGTCTCGCCTCCGAGGGTCACGAAATCGTCGTACTTGATGACTTCGGCGCGGATGAAGCCCTTCTCGAAGTCGGTGTGTATGATGCCGGCGCACTTGGGAGCCTTGCTGCCGCGGCGGAAGGTCCATGCGCGCACCTCGTCGGAACCGGCGGTGAAGAAGGTCTGGAGGTCGAGCAGCGCGTAGGCGGCGCGGATGAGGCGGCTCACACCGCTCTCCTCGAGGCCTATTTCGGCGAGGAATTCCTGACGCTCCTCGAAGGTGTCGAGCTCGGCGATGTCGCTCTCGGTGGCGGCCGCCACGATGAGCAGGCCGGCGCCCTCGTTCCTGATGGCCTCGCGGACGGCATCGACATAGGCGTTGCCGTCGACTGCCGAAGCATCGTCGACATTGCAGACGTAGAGCACGGGCTTGGAGGTGAGCAGGAAGAGCTCGCGGGCGAACTTCTGTTCGTCGGGGCTGTCGAAGCTCACCGAACGTGCGGGCAGCCCCTTGTCGAGGGCTTCCTTGATTTGCTTAAGTACCTCGTACTGCATCTTGGCCACCTTGTCGCCGCCGGTCTGAGCCTGCTTTATGGTCTTGGCGATGCGGCTTTCGACTGTCTCGAGGTCCTTGATCAGAAGTTCGTAGTCGATGATTTCCTTATCGCGCACGGGATTGACTGAGCCGTCGACGTGAGTGATGTTATCGTCGTCGAAGCAGCGGAGGACGTGGATGATGGCGTCGGTCTCGCGGATATTCGCAAGGAACTTGTTACCGAGACCTTCGCCCTTGGATGCGCCCTTGACCAGGCCTGCGATGTCGACAATCTCGACGGTGGCGGGGACCACCGAACGGGGGTTGCACATCTCGACGAGCTTGTTGAGGCGCTCGTCGGGCACTGTAATGACGCCCACGTTGGGCTCGATGGTACAGAAGGGGAAGTTGGCCGACTGGGCCTTGGCGTTGGAGAGACAGTTGAAAAGTGTCGATTTGCCGACGTTGGGCAGGCCGACAATGCCACATTGAAGAGCCATATCTTACTATATATCTTTTTCTAACGGTTTTTACTGATGGGAATCACATTGCTCAGTAGTCGTACTCGAGGACGAAGTCGTCGATATAGAGCACCGAGCCGGAGCCGCCGGTGAAGAAGTCGCCGTACTTGCTTGCCGAGGCTGTGAGGAGGATGTACTTCGGGACGCGCGATGTCGACTTGTACTCAAGGTCGAACTGGAACGGAATGTAGCCCTCGACGGTCTGGCTCTGCTCCATCTTGCCATAAGCTATGACCTCGGGGCCGTCGGGATTGAAGAGATTGCGGTCCTTGGGGTTGGTTCTGATTTCGAAGGGTTGGTCGGAGTCGATGAGGGCCACCCACACGATGCAGGTGTCGGGACGGCCGATGAGGTTCTTGTGGTCGGCGTCGGAGTGCGAGATGGTCGAGCCGGTGTACTTGTACATGCCGCGCAGGCGTGTCGGGCGCTCGCTGAAGCTGCGGCCTAAGGCGAGAACGCCGTTGGTGCCGTCGGTGCGGACATAGTCGCCGGCGAAGAGGTTGCCGGCGGCGAGCTTGCCGATGGATCCGATGCCGATGAAGCGGGTCTCGAGCATTGCCGCCCAGCCGGAGCCGGAGGGCGTGTCGTCGGTGGGGACGGTGTTGGAGTTGCCGAGCGTAGTGGCGCCCTTGTTGCCTGTGCCCCAGTAGGGTGTGCCTCCCTCGGCCCATGGGCACCATATCTTGCCGTCGAGCCACCAGTTATCGAAGTCGGAATTGGGCATCTGCACCACGGAGCCTGTGGTCACGGTCATGGTCTCGCCGACATCGTTGCCGGAGACGGCACGGGCTTCGTAGGTGGTAGAGGCGCTGAGATGGTCGACGCGGGCCGTGAAGGCGCCGCCGTTGTGGGTCACGGCATCATCGGGAACATCGGTCCACTCCTCGGTTCCGGCGATGCGGTACTGGGCGCCGTTGGCGCGACCGGCCTCGGCCTGACCGTAAATCCATGCCACGCAAGTCCATGCGTCGACGCTGACGGTGCGCACGGTTTCCTGTACGGTCTCGACGTAGACTGTCCATTCGGCTGCACGTCCGAAGGCCTCGACGCTGAGAGCCACCGGACGACGGGCGTCTATGACGCCTCCGTCGGCTATATTCGGGAATATGGTGGAGCCGGCGTTGGCGAGCTTTGCTCGGATGACACGCAGCTGCGACAGGTCGGCGCCGCGGCGCACCTGCACCAGGATGCGGCGGCCGGGCACGTCGATGACCGACTGCCCTATCTGCCCCTCGACCTCGAAGTAGCGCTCGATGTTCTGAGTGGCGCGCACCGTCCACACATAGTCCTGATAGAGACGCAGCGTCAGACGCAGCGGCGAGCTGAGGTCGACAGGCTGCGAGGTGATGTCCTCGAGCAGTTCGGCTCCCGGGGTCACGGTATAGTCGGCGACGTTTACGGCATAGATGTCGGCGCTTTCGTCGAGGGTGACGTTGAGGTTCAGCGCCAGCGAGTCGACGACGGTACCGGCGCCCTGCCCCTCGACGTTGAAAGTCAGGAAGTTCGCCTGTATGCGCGGATAGGGTATATCGTTCTTGATGCAGGCCGTGACCAGAACGAGCATCACGGCGGCAATCATTGCGGCCGCACGGCGGCCTGTGGATAATCGGCTGCTGTTCATACTAAATGACCACCATCAGGCCGAAATTGATGTTGAAGATATTGAAGCGGAAATTGGCGCCGGAGGTGAATCGCGAGCCCTCGTCGACGCCGTCGGTCAACTGCTTTTCGTTGCGCATCTTCAGACCGAACACGCCGAACGAGACGTTGAACGACACGTACTCCTGGATGAACACGCACACGCCCGGACTGAAATTGAGCGATGCCTGAGTAACCGTAGTGCGGGTGTCGCGCGGCTCGCCGTTGTAGAGGCGTCGGAAACGCGAGGAGCCGCTGCTGAACTCGAGGTCGACCTCGTTGAAGACGCCGAAGCGCCCTTGGCTGTCCAGTCCGATATAGTTGCGGTAGAAAGTGCCCACACCGAAACTCTGCTGGTAGTAGCTGACATCGCGCAGGTTGAAGCTGAGGTCCTCGTCGAAGTCCAGCGACAGGCGTCCGAGGTCGGCGATGCCGCGGGTGTAGTTGAAGCGCAGACCCACCGACTGGTTGTTGCGGATGAAGTAGCTCAGGTAGGGCTTGATGGAGTACTGCTTGCCCTTGAAGTTCACGTCCTTGAGCAGCGACAGAATCCGGACGTCCTCGGTGTTGAGCTCGCCGTAGCTCGCCGTGATGCCGAAGCCCCATTTGTTGCGCGGGATGAAGATGTAGTTGAACAGACCGCGGTCGAAACGTCCGAAGTTACGTTCGGGAATGATGATGTTGACAGTGTCGTTACCGACGACGACCATGCGCACGCTGTCGGCGTCGAGGCGCTCACCCTTGCGGACGATGGTCTGCGCCCCGGCGGCAAGTGTGGCCAGCGCAACAATCATAAGAAGAATAATCCTGTGTTTCATGGCCGTCAGATATAGAACACCATACCGAAGGTGATGGAGAACAGGTTAACCTTGAAATTGGCGTGGCGCGTGTTGCGGCTCGCCACATATATTTGGTCGGTCACCGAGCGCGTGTGGGTGTAGCCGAAGCCGAGCACGCCGACATTGACCTCGATGGCCGAGTAGTTGTTCAGGAACACGCACAGACCCGGCGCCAGGCCGATGTTGAAGTTGAAGTTGCGTTCGTAGGTACCTGTCAGATCCACGCCCGAGCCGCTGCAGAGCTTGCTTTGGCCGCCGCCAAGCTCGAGCTGCACCTCGTTGAACATGCCGAAGCGTGTGGAGCGCCCGAGGCTGAAATAGGTGCGGAAGAGCGCCGTGCCGTGGTAGTTGTGCGAAATGCTGTACAGATTGTCGATATTGTAGCCCGTCTCTGAGTCGAGGATGATGTCGGCCGAGTTGAGCTGCGTGCGCTGACGGCTGTAGGAGAATCGGCCACCGGCGGCGAGATTGTCCTTGAAGCAGAACAACACCGTCGGACTCAACTTAAAGGTATAGGTGTCGCCGTTGAGGTTCTCGAACACCAGAAACTGATAGTTGTCCTGATTGCTCTGCGAATAGCTCACGCTGACACCGGCAATCCACGCGCCCTTGGGCACGAAAGACACCTGCTCGAGCTTGCGCTTGAAAGGCTCCTGAGCCGAAGTCGGCGCCGGAACCGCCAGTGCGGCGAGCGCGACAATCAGGCACAGCCAATACTTTATATGCATCTTCAGATATTTGCCGTGAGAGTTCAAAAAAAATTTGCCGCCTAAATTAACCAAAAAAGAGTCAACAGCAGTAAAAACAGCGTAAAATTACACTTTTTTTCTGAAACAGCCAAAAACAGTGTCAACGGGAAGCAAGCTACCCTCTCCGGACGCTGTTCAGAGCCGAAATATTTTTCAAAAAAAAATTGCTACTTTGATTTTTGTTGCTAACTTTGCCGCTGCAGACTCCGCCGCGGGCGGCGTCTGCCGACAGAGACTGACATAAAAGTTAACCCTATCATCTATAAACGGTGCGGCAGCGCACCAGTCAACACAACAATCGTTATGGATATCAACAACATTATGGCTTCCCTCGAAGCCAAACATCCGGGCGAGAAAGAATACCTCCAGGCAGTCAAGGAAGTTCTGCTCTGCGTACAGGACATCTACAACCAGCACCCTGAGTTCGAGCGCAACAAAATCATCGAACGCATGGTGGAACCCGACCGCATCGTGACCTTCCGCGTCACCTGGATTGACGACAAGGGCGAAGTACAGAACAACCTGGGCTACCGCGTTCAGTTCAACAACGCCATCGGTCCGTACAAGGGCGGTATCCGCTTCCACGCATCCGTCAATCTGTCCATCCTCAAGTTCCTGGGCTTCGAACAGACATTTAAAAACGCCCTCACCACACTGCCCATGGGCGGTGCCAAGGGCGGCTCCGACTTCTCGCCCCGCGGCAAGAGCGA
>JAIDUY010000506.1 GCA_029059965.1 Muribaculaceae bacterium | reverse complement strand
GATGTCAGTAATCTGTCAGCGGACTACGACGCGGGCGGCTGAGCCGTCGAAACGCACGATGTAGACGCCGCTTGCCGAGGGCAGGGCGATGGAGCTGACTCCGGCCGAGGCGGACAGCTGACGGCCGCTGAGGTCGAAGACCGAAGCCGAGCCGACAAGGCGGTCGAAGTGGACGCGGTTACCGATGACGGTGTAGGAGATAGTCTCGGAAATGCCGTTGGGCGAGATGGCGCCGGATACGCTTTTGCCGTCGATGCGGTAGACAGCCAGCGAGTTGCCGGGAGTGTACATGGCCACATGGCTGGACCAGTTGTTGCCGTCGACCTTGGTGACGGCGTCGACGGGTGCCGACATCGTGGTGGAGCTGACGTTGCCCATGGCGATTTGGGGAAGTTTCCACATAAGGCCGGCCGAGGCCATGTTGTGGCTGTCGGCGCGGACGATGTTGAACTTGTAGCCGTCGGCTGCGGAATGGTCGGCCGAGGAGTATGCCATGAAGCACTCGGAGGGACCGAAGTGTACGAAGCCGTTGGACTGTGTGCCCTCGGGCAGGACGGCGTCGGCGAGGCTTCCGGAGATTTCACCGGTGGCGAAGTTGTACTCGGTGGGGTGGGTCGAGCCGCCGTCAATCACCACGCGGCCGTTGCCGATGGGGAAGGCCTTGGGTGCTACGCCGAAGTTGCCGGCCGAGGAGGGGATGAAGTTCTTGACCTTGCAGGTCTCGGTCTTGTTGACATTGCCGTTAGCGTCGAGGGTCCAGCGGACGATGGTGCTGTTGTTGGCGATGGCTGCGTAGACGTAGAATGTGCCGTTGTCGAGAGCCTCGATGCCGCAGTGGTCCACGCGGGCGGAGCGCTCGGAGATTCCGTCGCCGGTGACGGAGGCGAAGAGGGTGGTCTGGCCGGTGGTCGGGTCGAGACGGTAGAGCGTCAGGGGTTTGCTCTTGATGTTGACCACGAGGTTGGTCAGGTAGATATTGCCCTTGCCGTCGCGGATGATGTCGTTGCAGGGATAGCTTACCTCGGCGGGGATGTCGATGTCGATGTCGCGGACATATTCGCCGCTGGTGAGGTCATACTCGCGCAGGTAGGAGGGGCCTGCCGAGGTTTCGTAGCGTCCGGTGACGAGCACCTTGTCGCCGGCGATGACCATGCCGCGGTTGAGCTTGCCGCTTTCGTCGAAGTCAATGTTGCCGAAGGGCTGGTGGGTGGAGCGGAACCATACGTTGGTGACGTTGAAGGAACCGGAGGCGGGATAGTCGGTCTCGTCGCGTGTGGTCACGATTTCGGGGAACTCGTCGGGATAGTCGACGATGGCGGCCTCGGACTCGAAGCCGTAGCCGTCGTACTCGCATACGGCGAACCAGTAGTTCTGACTGTATTTCGCGGGCAGCTCGAAGGAGTCGCCGTAGACAACCTGAAGGAGGTACTGCGCGTCGATGCCGTCGCCGCCGGCGTCGAGGGCGCGCTCGAGGGGCAGATATGCGGGAATGGCGTAGAGCGTATGACGGCGGATGGGGTCATATGCGGCAGGGGCGGCGCTGCCGTTGCCCCAGCTCAGGGTGTTGCCGCTGCGTGTCACCTGCGGGCGGGCGAGGGGAGCGTGCTCTTTCCAGTCGACAACGGGTATGAGGGACTTGGACTGGAAGGAGTGGCGTTCGAGGTATTCGCCCCAGCCGGAGCAGAGGGGGCCGTCCATGTACTTGGCGCTGTACATGATGGCGCCGGGGGCGTTGTTGCGCGAGAACTGACGGTTGAGGCTTATCTGCTTGGAGAGGTCTTTCCAGTGGGTCTCGTTGTTGTAGATGGGGTTACCGTAGTTGTCGGCCATGCGGTAGGGACCCATCGACGAGTAGAAGTGGCGTCCGAAGTGGTAGGCGGCCATGCTCCACCATTCGCAGAGCTTGGTGTAGTCGCC
>JAIDUY010000505.1 GCA_029059965.1 Muribaculaceae bacterium | reverse complement strand
CGTTTCGGTGAACCGGGTGGGACATGAGAGCGACCCGTCGGATGCGACCAACGGCATACGGTTCTGGGGCAGCAGCTTCGTGTCGGGTCCTCAGGGCGAGTATCTCTATCTGGCGCCCGATGACGCCGAGGCCACTGAAATCGTGAGCGTCGACCTGGGCCGTTCGGAGCAGGTGCGCCGCTGGTGGCCTTTCCTTCGCGACCGCCGCATCGATGCCTACGGCGACATCACCAAGCGATTCATCGACTGACAGACGGACAATCTACAAATAACTGAAACAGGCGCGGTCGTAAGAGAGCCGCGCCTGCTACATACGTGTATGTCATGAAACTGAATGTGAAGTTCAAGGGTTACGCTCTTGCAGCGCTTGCGGCTGCGGCCTACGGCACGAATCCGGCCTTTGCCGTTCCGCTCTACGCCGACGGGATGGATGCCGTTTCGGTGCTTCTGTTCCGCTATCTGTTCTGCCTGCCGCTATTAGCACTCATGGCTCTGCTGCGCGGACGCTCGCTTCGGCTGCGCCGGGTCGAGATAGTGCCTGTGGCGGTGCTCGGCATTCTGATGGCACTTTCGTCGCTGACGCTTTTCCAGGCCTACAACTACATGAATTCCGGAGTGGCGTCGACCTTGCTTTTCATCTATCCCGTTCTTGTGGCTGTGATGATGAGCGTATTTTTCCACGAGCGCTTCCGCGTGACGACGGCGCTGTGCCTTGTGCTGATGGGCTGCGGGTTAGTCATGCTGATGGGCGGTGGCGGAGAAGGCGGCATGAGCCTGTGGGGCTGCGTGCTGGTGTTTGTGTCGTCGCTGACCTATGCTCTGTATCTTGTGATGACTAATGTCAACAGAACCGTCGCCGCCGTGCCGACGCTTACGCTCCTATTCTGGCAGTTCCTTGTCGGAGGAGTGATGTATGCCATTTTCGGAGGAGGCGGAATCACCGTTCCCGGACATTCGTGGGGGTGGCTCAACCTTGTCGCCCTCGCCCTTCTGCCTTCGGTCATCTCGCTGGGTTTCACTACCGAGGCAATACACTGCATAGGGTCGACGCCGACGGCTATCTTCGGGGCGCTTGAGCCTGTGACCGCCGTCGTGCTGAGCGTGTGCCTGCTCGGCCAGAGCCTGACGCCGCAGGAGGTCGGGGGAGGGCTATTAATAGTGGCGGCGACAACGCTGACCGTTGTCGCCGACCGTGTGGATGGGGTGTTGCGGCGGGGGCGGAAAAAGGTCGCGGGGAGGAAGGGGGCAGGGCAAGGGGGGTGGTGGGGGTGGGGGGG
>JAIDUY010000504.1 GCA_029059965.1 Muribaculaceae bacterium | reverse complement strand
CGCCTGAAAAATATCCAAACCTCAACACTCAAAAAAGAGAGGCTGCGCCGTAAACCTTAATTACGACACAGCCTCGTCTTTTGCCCGCTTGCTTTGCTGCTTTGGGGATTTTTGGCTAATTTTGCTGTCGTAATAAAAATGAATTTCATGCAAGATACCAATCAGGACATCCTCGAGTCCATGCGCGAAATCCTGAAGGCCGAAAGCAAGGCCATAGCCTCGATTCCGGTAACCGGGCAGTACGCCCTCGCCGTCGAGGCAATAGTCGAGCGCGTGCACAAGCGCGGCGGCAAGCTCGTCAGCTCGGGCATGGGTAAAGCCGGGCAGATTGCCATGAATATCGCCACCACATTCGCCTCAACCGGAACCCCGGCGGTGAACCTCCACCCAAGCGAGGCTCAGCACGGCGACCTCGGCATCGTCCAGCCCAACGATATCGTGCTGCTCATCTCCAACAGCGGCAAGACACGCGAAATAATCGAGCTTGTCGACCTGCTCCACGGCCTCTACCCCGACATTCCCACAATAGTCATCACCGGAGCTCCCGACAGCCCCCTGGCGCAGATGGCCGACATCGCCCTCTTCACAGCAGGCGAACCCGAAGTGTGCCCCCTCGGACTCACCCCCACGACATCCACGACCATGATGACCGTTATCGGCGACGTACTGGTGGTCAACGTAATGAAAGCCATCGGTTTCACACGCGCCGAATACGCCAAACGCCACCACGGAGGATACCTCGGCATAGCGTCGCGCACAGAACGCAAGCCATGAAGAAAATAATCTGCATAGGCGAGCTCTCGCTCAACATCGCCCTCGACAGCACCGGCGCCACACTCGGCGCCATGCCCGGCGGACGCATAGCCAACGCCGCTGCCCTCCTCGCCGCCGACGGCCTCGAAGTGCTCATGGCCTCCGAAGCAGCCGACGACAGCGTCGGCGCAATAGTCGTCGGCCACCTCGAGCAGGCCGGCGTGCAGACACGCAGCGTCGACCGCTACACCGAAGGACGCACCACACTCAACATCCTCTCGGGCGAGCCGCCCGTACTGACGCGCTACGAAGCCTATCCCGACGAAGCCTTCGACATCATATGGCCACGCATCGACGAGGGCGACATCGTTGTCTTCGGAGGCTACTACGCCATCGACCGCCGTATGCGTCCGCGCTTGGCAAAGCTGCTGACACATGCCGTCGAACGCAAGGCTCTGATGGTCTACCTGCCCGGCTTCCCGCCTCAGCAGGAATCGCGCATCACGCGCGTCATGCCCGAAATCCTCGAAAACCTCGAGACGGCGCACATCGTCGTCACACGCACCTCCGACCTTGCCACCGTCTTCGGCAACGGCGACGGAAACGGATGCTTCAACGACCGAATAAGCTTCTACTGCCGCTCGCTGGTCAACATCGACCCTGCCTGCGGACACATCGAATACTTCGGAGGCAAAGAATGCACCACAGCCGAAATCGGCGGCGAACCCTGCGGCAGCCTGCTGTGGAACGCCGGCGCCCTCGCCGGACTCGTCGCCGCCATCGCCCGCGGCGAGTACAAGCCCGACGACTTCGAGCACCCGTCCGAAACCCTGAGGAGCGACATCCTCAAGGCCGCAGCCACCTCGGCACACGCAGCCGTGGCCGGACGCAACCAATGGCAGCTGATGCCCTGAAAACATATTCAACCGACATCAAACACACATCCCATATGAGCACCAAACCTCAGTCTCCCCTCACCCCCTTCCCCATTGTACGCGACATGCGCGTGGCAGTGGTGCGCACACTCTGGAACAACCACATCACCGAGGCTCTCGCCAGCGGCGCCCTCGAGACATTCAAGGCCGCAGGACTCGAAGCCGACATGGTCGACACCTTCGAAGTGCCCGGCGCCGTCGAGCTCACCTTCGCAGCCTCGCAGCTCATCGAGACAGGCCTCTACGACTGCGTGGTGGTTCTCGGATGCGTAATCCGCGGCGGAACACCCCACTTCGACTACGTATGCCAGAGCGTCACACAGGGCATCACCCACCTCAACAGCGAGTGCGACATCCCCGTCATATTCGGCGTTCTCACCGTCGACAACGAGCAGGACGCCCTCGACCGCGCCGGTGGCCGACTCGGCAACAAAGGCTCCGAAGCAGCACAGGCAGCACTGCTGATGTACGACTTCGTCGACAAAGTGAAAAACATCTGACAGCGACCCGACCACGGCAAGCCGCCAAAAACACTGAAGCAGCCGAAAGCGTTCTATTAATATAGTAAAACAAGAACACCTTAAGCTATGGCAACTCAGAACAAAAAGAACTCCGGCCTGTGGGCCTGGATTGTGGTAGCCCTCATCGTGGCAGCCATCGTGGTCGGCACACTTTTCTATATCGGCTGGTTCAACACCAACACACATGTCGACTCGCTCAACGGCGACAATGTGACCGAACAATACAAAATCACCGAACCGGGCGCCGACCAGCCCGGCGAAGCTGACTGGCAGAATGCGGACCATGAAAGTCTCGACGAGATTATCACAAGGCCCGAAGCCACGCAAGGCGAATAAAAGCCAATGAAAAACATCCTGACAACCATACTGATTGCCGCCGCACTGACGGCATGTACGGACGCCGGTAAAACTCCCGTCTCGGAACTCGGACGCGCGCAGGAGGCCTACGAAGAAGGCCGCTACGCACGTTCGCAGGCCATATGCGACAGCCTGATTATCGGCAGCGAATTCTCCGACCTCAATGTCGACGAGCTCTGCCGCCTTTCCATGCTCTTCATGCGCCTCGGCGAAAACGCCGGCGACGAGGAGGTCAATACAGCCCTGGCCACACGCTGCCTGAGCGCCGCATTCATGCGCGACAGCGACTCCACGGCCACCGTCATCCGCCTGATGCCCTCCGAGGACCGCGCACGCATCATGATTCTGTCGGCGCTGAACGACGCTTCGCAGCGCGCCGCCGGCCCCGACTCGCTTGTAATACCCGCCGACAGCATTCCCGACAATGAAATCTGACAACTGGCAGGACAGCCTCGCAGCACTGCGCGCGGCCATGGGTCCGTCCGAACCCGACGAAGAGCCCGCCGCCGAAGAAACCGCCGCGGAAGAAAAGCAGACCGGACGACTGGACATCATCCTCGACCGCAAGGGTCGCGGCGGCAAGTCGGCCACCATCATTGCCGGATTCACCCTGTCCGACGACAAAGTGTCGGCCATAGCCGCCGAACTCAAGCGCAGCCTCGGCACAGGAGGGTCGGTGCGCGGAGGCGAAATACTGGTGCAGGGCGACCGGCGGACCGACGTCGAGCGCTTTCTGAAAGCCCGCGGCCTGAAGTGCCGCATAATCTGAGCCATAAGCCAACGGCATAAAACCGACAGGGCGCCCGCGAAAATTCGCGGACGCCCTGTCGTTATTTAGACTGTCGTCAGTCGATGATGTCGAAGCCGGTGTACTTGCGCAGGCATTCGGGAACCACGATGCCCTCGGGAGTCTGGAAGTCCTCGAGGATGGCGGCCATGATGCGGGGCAGAGCCAGCGCCGCGCCGTTGAGGGTGTGGCA
>JAIDUY010000503.1:3229-5879 GCA_029059965.1 Muribaculaceae bacterium | reverse complement strand
CGGCGAGTCGGCACCCTCGTCGCGCAAGCCGGGCATCGCCCCTTCCTACGCTTGGAAGCTGCTGTCGCCCCTGGGTCTGCGCGAAGAGGCCACAATCGACACGCTGTTCGAGAACTATTCGCGCCGCTCAGTCCCGTCCGAAGTCTCCGACGCATGGGCCACGACGGGCAATCTCGGCGCCGAGGGCATCAACATGATTTTCGACGAGCGCCCCGCCATGAGCGACTTCTTCTTCCGCGACGCCGTGACCACATGGCTGCCCTCGCACGACAAGGCCAGATTCTACAACACCCGCATTCCGATGACCCTTGTCGGATTCAACAGCGCCGGCGGTCGCGAAAACGCTCAGGAGCTGCTCACAGCGACTTTCTCGGGCAACATCAACGCCAAGGCGCAAATCGGCGCCATGCTCGACTATCTCTACTCCAAGGGCAGCTACGCCAACCAGGCCTCGAAAGACCTCAACTGGGGCTTCTCGGGCAGCTATCTCGGCGACCGCTATGAGTTTCAGGGCTTTTACTACCACTATAATCTGCTGAACAAGGAGAGCGGCGGCATCACCGACATGCTCTACATCGAAGACCCCGCCGAGCTGCAGGGTGGCGTCACGTCCATCGACCCCAAGTCCATCCCCACACGCCTCAACAACGCACACTCGCGCGTGTCCGGACAGCAGCTCTACCTCAACAACCGCTACAAAGTGGGCTACTGGCATGAGGAGCAGGTCAACGACACCACCGTCAAGCGCACCTACATCCCCGTATCGTCGTTCATCTACACCCTCGACTTCACCACAGGCAAGCATATCTTCACCGACGACTCCCGCTCGGAGATGAGCAACTTTTTCGACCACACCTATCTGAACCCGCAGCTCACCCACGACAAGACTTCCTACTGGACGCTGTCGAACACCGTTGGTGTCTCACTGCTCGAAGGTTTCCACCGCTATGCCAAGTTCGGCCTTGCGGCCTACATCACCCATCAGGTACGGCGATATACCATGCCGGCCGACACCCTCGACCGCACAAATCCCGAAGCCCTCGGCGTCGACCCCTGGCCCGAAGGGGTGGCTGCCGTCGCCCCCCGCACCACCGAGCAACTTGCCTATGTCGGCGCCCAGCTCACGAAACTGCGCGGCCAAAGGCTGCGCTACGAGGCAACGGCCGAGCTGGGCATCCTCGGTCCCGCAGCCGGCGACATCCGCGCCGAGGGACGCGTGCACACGCAGTTCCCGCTGATGTCCGACAGCCTGCGAATCACTGCTTTCGGCAGCTTCCACAACGAGGAGGCACCTTTCCTGACAAAGCGGTACATATCCAACCACTTCATGTGGAACAACGACTTCGGCAAGCGCCGCACCGTCCGCTTCGGCGGCACGGTCAGCTTCCCCGTAACGGGCACGGAGTTTACCGTCAGCGTCAGCAATCTGCAGAACCATATCTACTTCGCCGACAACGGCATGCCGCGCCAGCACGGCGGCAGCGTGCAGGTGCTCGGCATGACGCTGAGGCAGAACTTTACCTTCGGACATTTCCACTGGGACAACCGCATCACCTATCAGACGAGTTCCGACGACGCCGTCATACCTCTGCCGGCGCTGTCGGTCTACTCCAACCTCTACCTGCTCACGCGCATAGCCACACTGAAACTGCAGGTCGGCGTCGACTGCGACTACTACACAAGATATTACGCGCCTTCCTACCAGCCCGCGACGATGGCCTTCACCAACCAACGCGAGATGAAAATCGGCAACTATCCGTTCTGCAACGTCTACGCCAACATGCGTCTGGGCAAAACGCGTTTCTTCGTGATGTACTCTCACTTCAACTGCGGGCTTTTCGGCGGCGCACGCTACTTCTCGATGCCGTACTACCCTCTCAATCCGGGCCGCTTTCAGTTGGGACTGTCGGTCGACTTCGCCAACTGAGCACCGCCGTCTGAATAATACCTTGTCAAAGGTATTGGCTGGAACGGTTTTTTTGGCGAAATTTGCACACGTTTCGTTATAGATAAGTATGAATTTATCGGATTTGAAGCCGGGCGAAACCGGAGTGGTGGTCAAGATACACGGCCACGGCGCTTTCCGCAAGCGCGTCATCGAGATGGGCTTTGTGCCGGGACGTCCCGTCACAATGCTCCTCGACGCTCCGCTGCGCGACCCCGTCAAATACAATATAATGGGCTACGAGGTGTCGCTGCGAATGGCCGAGGCGGCTCTCATCGAGGTGATTGCCTGCGGCGACAGCCCCGCCAAGGCTTCGGGCGGCACTCTGCCGCATGCCTTCGGTCACGACGGCGAATCCGAAGCTCGCGAGCGCGCCCACCACGAAAGCCATATCATCAACATCGCCCTGATCGGCAACCCCAACTGCGGCAAGACCTCGCTGTTCAACATCGCCTCGGGCTCCAAGGAGCACGTCGGCAACTACAGCGGCGTCACCGTCGACGCAAAGGACGGCCATTTCAGCTACCGCGGCTACCGGTTCAACATCGTCGACCTGCCCGGCACCTACTCGCTGTCGTGCTACTCGCCCGAGGAACTCTACGTGCGCAAGTATCTCAGCGAGTCCTCGCCCGACGTCATCGTCAACGTTGTGGATTCCTCGAATCTGGAACGCAATCTGTTCCTCACCACCGAGCTCATCGACAT
>JAIDUY010000503.1:0-3219 GCA_029059965.1 Muribaculaceae bacterium | reverse complement strand
CATCGACATGGACCGTCGCATGGTCATCGCCCTGAACATGTTCGACGAGCTGCGCGCCAGCGGCGCCGAGCTCGACTACAACAATCTCGGCGGCATGATCGGCGTGCCCATGGTGCCCGTGGTGGCCCGCACGGGCGAGGGCATCCGCGCCCTTTTCGACACCGTCATCGCCGTCTACGAGAATGTCGACAACACCGTGCGACATGTCCACGTCAATCTCGGCAACGACCTCGAGGCCGCCATACGCCAGATTGTCGACATGCTCAAGGAGACGCCCACCGTCGGACGTCATTTCTCGCCCCGCTATCTGGCCATCAAGCTCCTCGAGGGCGACCACCAGGTGGAGGACGAGATGGAAGGCATAGGCGAGCACACGGCCTGCAGACACGAACGGCGCCGCAGCCGTCTGAGCCGTCTGTTCGGCCGCGGATGCCACAAAGACTCCGCCGCTCCGGACGGCGCCTACGACTGGCGCGCACATGTGCGCTGCGGAGCGGGCAGTCCGGTGCTGATGCTGCGCGACAAACTGCGCGGCAACATCGAGACTATTCGCAACGAGGACATTTCGTCTATCGTCGCCGCCGAAAAATACGGTTTCATCGCCGGCGCCTTGGCCGAAACTTATGTGGCGGGGCACAAGAAGGACAGGCGCGCCACGCGCTTCCTCGACAGGCTCGCCACAAACCGCGTGCTCGGCTTCCCGATTTTCTTCATCATAATGTTCTTCATCTTCTGGATTACTTTCTCGCTGGGTCAGTATCCGATGGAGTGGATAGAAAACGGAGTGGCATGGCTCAGCGACGCCGTCAACGCCACCATGCCCGACGGCCCTCTCAAGGACCTTGTCGCCGACGGCATCATAGGCGGTGTCGGCGGCGTGATTGTCTTCCTGCCTAACATTCTCATCCTCTACTTCTGTATCTCTTTCATGGAGGACTCGGGCTATATGGCGCGCGCGGCCTTCATCATGGACAAGGTCATGCACCGCATCGGCCTGCACGGCAAGAGCTTTATTCCGCTCGTTATGGGCTTCGGCTGTAATGTGCCGGCCATCCTCGCCTCGCGTGCCATCGAAAGCAACTCCAGCCGAATCATCACCATACTCATCAATCCGTTCATGAGCTGCTCGGCGCGTCTGCCGATCTATGTGCTGCTCATCGGCACTTTCTTCCCGGCTCATGCGGCGTTGGTGTTCATGGGTCTCTATGTCACGGGCATTCTCGTGGCCGTGGTGACGGCGCGTCTGCTGCGCCGCTTCCTCTTCCGCAAGGACGAGACGCCTTTCGTGATGGAACTGCCGCCCTACCGCCTGCCGACGCTGAAGGCCTCGCTGACGCACACCTGGGGCAAGGGCCGCGAATATCTCAAGAAGATGGGCGGCATCATCCTCTTCGCCAGCATAATAGTGTGGGCGCTGAACTACTTCCCCCGCCACGAAAACCCCACGCCGGCCGACCTCGTCGCCATGGCCGACGACAGCCACATCGACCCGGCGCACGACTCCTGGCTCGAGATGGCCGGCAAGGCTGTCAACCCCGTCATGGAGCCGCTCGGCTTCCACTGGAGGGCGAGTGTGGCCGCACTGGCAGGCGTACCCGCCAAGGAGATTGTGGTGTCGACCCTCGGTGTGCTCTACACCAACGACGACGCCGTGACCAACGCCCGCCTCGGACAGCGCATCAGCGCCCCGTCGGCAGCGACGGGCAAGCCCGATTTCACTCCTGCGGCAGCGCTGAGCTTCATGGTGTTCATCCTGCTCTACTGCCCCTGCATAGCCACCGTCACGGCCATAGTGCGCGAGACACGCTCATGGCGCTACGGCCTGTTCAGCGTCGTCTACAACACTGCCGTGGCATGGATAGTGGCTTTCGCAGTCTACCGCATCGCACTGCTCTTCTAAGCCGCGCGGCCGAAAATGGTATGACAGTCTTTGCGCTTTGAGCATTTTTCACTACCTTTGCGCTGCAACTTAACAAACCTGATTATACCGATGCTTATCATAGGAATAGCCGGAGGCACCGGCTCCGGAAAGACAACAGTAGTCAATAAAATAATCAACAGCCTGCCTGCCGGCGAGGTCTCGGTTCTCCCCCAGGATTCCTACTACAAGGATTCCAGCCACATTCCGCCGGAGGAGCGCTCGAAAATCAACTTCGATGAACCCGCGGCTATCGAGTGGACTCTGCTTGTGGAGCATCTGCGCCTTCTCAAGGAGGGCAAGACCATCGAAATGCCCACCTATTCCTATCTGACTTGCACCCGACAGCCCGAGACTGTCACCGTGCGCCCCAGCGACGTGGTCATCGTCGAAGGCATCCTCGTACTCACCGACCCCACCATACGTCAGATGCTTGACATCAAGGTGTTTGTCGACGCCGACCCCGACGACCGCCTCATCCGCGTAATCGCTCGCGACTGCATCGAGCGCGGACGCACTCCCGAAATCGTCATCAACCGCTACCAGGACGTGCTCAAACCCATGCACTGCCAGTACATCGAGCCCTCCAAGCGCTACGCCGACCTCATCGTGCCGCAGGGCGGCAGCAACACCGTGGCTATCAATCTTCTTACCGACTATATCGAAAGCCGTCTGCACCACGCCCCCGCCCGCGGCATGGCGCCCGGACGGATGACTGTCTGAGCGGATGGGACTGCTGTCTAAATTCAAGCGCCGCGAAGAGGACGAGCGCGACATCCCGACACCTTTCGGCTCGGTGGCAGACATCGTGCCCGAAAGCGCCAATGAAACCCGCAACGACGTGAAAACGGACGTCATCGAGGAGGTGGTCGTCGAAGAGCCGCTGCCCGAAAGCAAGGACGAGACTTCCGACAGGCCCATGGTGCTCCGCACCGACAACCTTGTCAAGAAGTACGGCAAGCGCACCGTGGCCAACCATGTGTCTATCGACGTAACTCAGGGCGAAATCGTCGGCCTGCTCGGTCCCAACGGCGCCGGAAAGACCACCACGTTCTACATGACAGTCGGCCTCGTCCAGCCCAACGAAGGGCAGATATTCCTCAACGACCTAAACATCACTAAGTTCCCCGTCTACAAGCGGGCGCAGAACGGCATCGGCTACCTCGCGCAGGAAGCATCGGTGTTCCGCAAGCTCAGCGTCGAGGACAATATCCGCTCCGTGCTCCAGATGACCGACATGAGCAAGGAGGAGCAGCGCGACAAGCTCGAAAGCCTCATCGCCGAATTCCGCCTCGAAAAGG
>JAIDUY010000502.1 GCA_029059965.1 Muribaculaceae bacterium | reverse complement strand
TTCATGATGGCCTTGCCGAGATCCACCGACAGCTTCTTGGAGTTCTTGTCGACGAACACGCCGCCGAAGTCGCCTATGCGTCCGGCATTCTCGGGCTCGCTGCTTTCGATGATGATGGGCAGGTAGGGGTCCTGCGAGCGAATCCAGCGGGCAAGACGCAGGCCGGCCTGAGGGTCTTTGACGCCGTCGCGCATGAACGATACGTCGCTGATGACGCCGAGCATGTTGCTGCCATAGCGCTCGTAGAGTTCTACGGCCTCCTCGTAGTTGCGGGCCAGCATCACCTTGGGTCGGCCTCGCATGCGCAGCATCTGCTCGTGCTGGTTCAGTGCCTCGGTCGAGAACAGCAGACTCTGCTTGAGCAGGAACTTGTAGATGTGCGGCAGCACCGACGAGTAGAAGCGCACCGAGTCCTCGACCACCATAATCATCTGCACGCCCACGCGGGTCACATCGTCGGCGTTGAGGCGGTCCTCCATAAGCTTGATGATGGCCAGCAGCAGGTCCATGTTGCCGAGCCAGCTGAACACGAAGTCGACATTGCTCATGTCCTGGTGCTCAAGGCGCCGCGACACCTCTTTCGAGAAAGGCGTCAGCACCACCAGCGGTATGTTGGGGAAGTCGGCCTTGATGCGGGCGGCGCCGTCGAAGGTATCGCCGAGCTCGCCGCCGGGCATGGCTATGATCAGATCGAAGGGCTTGTCGTGAAGAGCCTCGAGAGCCGCGTCCATGGTCGACACGCGCGTCACTCGCGGCGGCGAACTGAGGTTCAGAGCCACATATTCGTTGTAAAGCTGTTCCTCCACGCGCCCGTCCTCCTCCATCATGAAGGCATCGTAGCGCGAGGCAATCAGCAGCACGTTGAACACGCGATGCTGCATCAGGGCCTGAAAGGACGTATCCTTCAGGTACATACGACTCAGTGCTTCCTCATTCATCTCTTGCGGGCGTTTAATAGCTCAATGCAGCATGCGGACTCGCGGCTGCATTACTGCAAAATTAGCTATTAAATACTTCCCGCACAAATATTTTTCACTCCAGGCCGATGGCGGCGGCGAAGCGGCGACGGCAGGAGTCGCTCACGGGGATGGCGCGGCCGTTCATCAGGATGCAGTTGCGCTCCACCACGCGCACTTTGTCGAGGTTGACGATGAAGGAGCGGTGGATGCGCATGAAGTTCGGAGCCGGAAGCAGCTCCTCGGCGGTCTTCATGCTCATCAGAGTCAGCACGGGCCGCTCGCCGCCGTTGCTGTAGATTTTGACATAATCCTTGAGACCCTCGACGAAGTCGATGTCGGCCACGGGAATGCGCACCACGCGATACTCGCTCTTCACAGTCAGAAATTCCGGTCCGGAGGGCGTCTCGGCCACGCGGGCCTGGCTCCGCATGTCGCGTGCCGCGCGGGCTCGTGATGCCGCGTCGACGAACTCGTCATAGCTCACGGGCTTGAGCAGGTAGTGCAGCGCATTGACGTCGAAGCCGTCGAGCGCATGGTCGGAGTAGGCCGTGGTGAATACCACCCGCGTGCCTTCGGGAACCTTGCGGGCGAGGCTGACGCCGTCGAGCCCCGGCATATGGATGTCGAGGAAAACGAGCTCTATGTCGCCCGCCGTGATGCGGGCGAGGGCCTGTTCGGAGTCGTTGTATTCGCCTGCGAGCTCGAGGAATGGCGTGCGTCGAACGTAGGAGGCGAGAAGGGCCGCTGCCAGCGGTTCGTCGTCGACGACGAGGCAGCGTATGGGAGTTT
Organism: Muribaculaceae bacterium; assembly: GCA_029059965.1. Lineage (GTDB taxonomy): Bacteria > Bacteroidota > Bacteroidia > Bacteroidales > Muribaculaceae > CAG-873. The sequence continues at coordinate 159 of JAIDUY010000502.1, read as the reverse complement.
CGGTGGTCATTGTGCGGCGGTTTTTTCGGTCAGGTTACGGGCGGAAATCTCGGGAACGCGCAGAGGCAGGGTAAGCTCGGCGCGGAACATGTCTTTGCCCACCTGCGTGCGGAGCGCGGCACTGTTGCCGTACATGAGCACAAGCCGCCTGCGCAGGTT
>JAIDUY010000501.1 GCA_029059965.1 Muribaculaceae bacterium | reverse complement strand
CATCAAAACAAACCAAACAGGAAACAAATAAAAAACTACAGATATGGAAACCAAGCCCGTTACCCCTCCTCCCTTCGGAACCCCCGCACAGAACTCCACAGCTCCCACCTATAACCAGAACGCCGGCGCCCGTCCCGCCAAGGAAAACAACGGTTTCGCCGCAGGCACCGTCGCAGGCGCAGGCATAGCAGCCGCCGCAGGCGCTGCAGGCTTCGCCGCCGGCCACTTCAGCGCCAGCGCCGCCGACATCACCGGCGCCATCGAACCCGAAATCATAGTCGAGGACAACGACATCATCGACGGGCCCATAGGCGACGTGGAAATCGCCACCGTCGACGACGCCGCTCACACCACAGTCGACGCCACCGTAGAGCCCCAGGCCGTGCAGTCGGTATCCGACGAACCCATCTACAACGACGTCATCGAGCCCGAACCCGCCGACGACTCGCACCTCTACACCGGCCGGCCCGACCCCGGATACGTCGACCCCAACGAAGTGGCCGAAGCCATCATCGCCGAGGACATGATCGACCCCAACGACATCGACTCCGAAGACCTGTTCGACTTCACCGACATAGGCACCGTCTACACCATCGAGGGCGACGAGATGACTGTGGCCTCCTTCAACCTCAACGGCGACGAATACGCCATGGTCGACATCAACAACGACGGCCTGATGGACGTGATTGTCGACAGCTACGGCAACGTAGTCACCGACTCCGACGGCTACATTATGACCGCCGACTACACCACCGACGACATCGTCGACCGCCTCACCTCGGGCGACACCTACCTTGCCGCCGACGACAGCGAACTCGGTTCCGACATCGAGGACCAGATGCTCAACGACCTCATCTCATAACAAACACCCCACGGCCATGTCCGCAACAATACTATCCTATCCCTGCCCCTCATGCGGCCAAACAGTCAAGGTCAAAGCTCCCGCTGTGAGCGCGGCCTATAAAATCGCCTGCCCCCACTGCCACCACAAGGCCAACATCAAGCTGCCCGGCATGGACCGGCTCGGCCCCAAGCTTGCCGCACAGAAGGCCAAGGCTCCCCTGCCCCCTACCGCTCAGATGGAAGTGAAGGCAGCCGGCGAGATTCCGCCGACACCGGGCACACCCACACCTCCTCCGGCACCGCGTCCCGCGCCGGCGCCCGCTCCCGCTCCGGCTCCCGCTCCGGCTCCGGCGCCTGTCGCTCCTCCGCCCGCTCCCTCGGCTCCCGCCAAGACCAACATCATGCCCGGCGTCGGCGCCCGCAAAGGCGCAGGCAAGCTCGAACGCCTCGGCAAGTTCTTCAACGATTCCTATCCCCTGAACATGGGCATCGTGACCATAGGCCGCTACGACGAGGATTGCCCCAGCGACATCGCCATCAAGGGCGACCAGCACATGAGCCGCCGCTCGGTGCAGATTGAGGTGGCATTCGACAACGTCCAGGGATATACCTACCGCCTGCGCGTCCTGAGCGCCACCAATCCCGTGACTCTCAACGGCCAGAACGTATGCGTAGGCGCCGATGCCTTCCTCAACTTCGGCGACATCATCGGACTCGGCGTCACCAAGTTCCGCTTAGACCCCGTCAAATAAATGGATATCAAGCTTTACCCGGCCCTGTCTTTCTACCAGATAGGGCAGCGCGGCAATCAGGAGGACGCCCGCTATCCCGACACCGACACACCGGCTGCCGACTGCACCACCTTCGTGGTGTGCGACGGCGTCGGCGGTCTTGACAAAGGCGAGATAGCGAGCCGCACCGTGGCCGAGAGCATCGGCCACTCGATGGCGGCCTACGACGGCAGCGAGGTCTTCACCGACAGCGATTTCGCCAAGGTGCTTGCCTCAGCCTACGCCGACCTCGCCAAGCGCAACACCGGCACCGGCGAGGGCATGGCCACGACGCTGACCTTCATGCACGTGCATGCGGGCGGCGTTTTCGTCGCACATATCGGCGACAGCCGCATCTATCAGATTCGCGAGGGTGTGGGCGTGGTCTACCGCAGCTACGACCACTCGCTGGTGAACGTGCTCGTCCGCACGGGCAACCTGTCGCCGGCCGATGCCGTCGACCATCCGCAGAGCAACATCATCACGCGCTGCATGGGCGGGCCCGACCCCAACCGTCATGACGCCGCCAATGTGTTCAACATCGTCGACGTGCGCAGCGGCGACTACTTCCTGATGTGCTCGGACGGCGTTCTGCACCAGCTCACCGACGAGGGCCTCGTGGAGCTTCTGTGCTCCAGCGCCACCGACGGCGAGAAGATGGCCCAACTGGCGTCCATCGCCGCGCCCAGCACCGACAACAACACCGCCATGCTCGTGCACATCGCCGAGGTGAGCGGCAACGAGGCCGACGACAGCGCCGACGTGGACAGCGCCGACGAAGAGGAAAGCACCGGATGCGACACCCATATAATAGAGGTGCCCGCCCCGCAGGCCCACGACGTCGCTCCCGACGCCAACGCAGCCGAAGAG
>JAIDUY010000500.1 GCA_029059965.1 Muribaculaceae bacterium | reverse complement strand
CCGTGCGCTTCCGCAGCGACTCGCCCCGCCTGGCTGTGCGGTGGCACTCGCGCAACAAGTTCAACATGAACCACATGACGGCCACCGGCATCCGCGGACTCGACCTCTACACCCTCAGCGCCGACTCGGGCTGGACTTTCGTCAACAGCGCCCGCCCGTCGATGCAGAATCATAATTCCGAGTCGCGCCTCGTCGGAGGTATGGAGCCCGGAATCGAGCGCGAGTACATGCTCTTCCTGTCGCTCTACGACGGCGTCGACAGCCTCTATATCGGCGTCGACTCCGCGGCCACGCTTCTGCCGCCCGCGGTCGCCCTGCCCCGCCGCGACAGACCAGTGGTGATGTACGGCACAAGCATACTGCAGGGAGGCTGCGCCACTCGCCCCGGAATGGCGCACACCAACATCCTGCAGCGCCGACTCAACCGCGAGGTGGTGAACCTCGGCTTCAGCGGCAACGCCAAGCTCGACCCCGAGATAGCGCACCTGATGGCCGACAGCGACGCCTCGCTCTACGTCATCGACGCCCTGCCCAACTGCACCCCGGAGATGGTGAGCGAGAAGATGGCCGACTTCATTGCCATCATCAGGGAGCGCCACCCCGACACACCGATTCTGCTTGTGGAGAGCCCTTGGTTCCCCATCATGCGCTTCGACAGCTCGGTGGCGGCCACCCTCGCCGACAAGAACCGCCGTCTGCGCGACATCTACGAAGCGCTCCGCGCCGGAGACCCCAATCTACATTACTTCATCGCCGACAATGTCTTCGGCGACGAGACCGAGTCCACTGTGGACAACTACCACATGACCGACCTCGGCTTCCGCAACTTCGCCGAATCCTTGATGCCCGTAATACAGAACCTTATAAACGAATAACACAAACCCTCCTCCGCCCGACTGTGCGGAGAAGAACCTTAAACAACCAATATGAACCGTTTCTTCCTATTAATTGCGGCCGCGATAATCTCGCTATCTTCCTTCGCCGCATCCTCGCCCAAGCGCGAGTTCCGAAGCACCTGGCTCACAACCTATCAGCGCATCGACTGGCCGTCGAACAGCGCTGTCGGCAACCCCGACAAATGCAAACAGGAACTTATCGACTATCTCGACATGCACGCCGACCGCAACTACACCGGCGTGTGCCTCCATGTGCGCTGCTGGGCCGACGCCGTCTACAAATCGAGCTACGAGCCCTGGAGCGAATTCGTCAGCGGCACCCGCGGCAAGGATCCGGGCTGGGATCCCCTGGCCTTCGCCGTCGAGGAGTGCCACAAGCGCGGCCTCGAATGCTACGCGTGGATCAACCCCTTCCGCTTCAGCCGCAACAACGCCCCGCGCACCACACCCCGGGACCTTGAGATTCTCGCCAAAGGCTGGATTATCGACAACGGCACAGTGACCGACCACAACGAGTACCAGGTCTTCAACCCCGCCCTGCCCGAAGTGCGCCAGTACCTCTACAAC
>JAIDUY010000050.1 GCA_029059965.1 Muribaculaceae bacterium | reverse complement strand
GGGTGACGCTGTACATGCCGAAGTCGCCCGCTCCGAAAGCCGAACGGTCGACGCTGGTGTGTATGGGCTGGATGGGGAAGCGCGAGAGCGTGGCCTGGGCGCGACCGCTGACGATGATGTGCGGATAGCGGCTCTGAAGGCTGTCGTACTGCGCGGCGGTGATGTGCAGGGCGGGATTGACGCCTATGTGCTCGCTCTCGGACAGGCACACGATGTCGGCGTTCTGAGCAAGGATGTAGCTCACCATGGCGCTGTAAGTGCTGTCGTAGGTGCCGGGAGTGCGCTGGTCGAGCAGGTTGGCCACGTTGTAGGACAGCAGGGTGAATGTGCTGTCGCCGGGCTCGGGCTTGCTTGCGCCGAAGCGTATGTTGAAGGGACTGTATGTGAGGATGGGGCCTCCGGCAAAGGCTGCGAACACTGCCAGGACGACGGCGCCGCGGCGGTGGACGAAGAGCTGGAGTATGAACAGTGCCGTTACAAGAGCCAGGACTATGGGGAAGGCCAGGCCGAGTATGCCCCAGGCGCCTCCGTACTTGAGCGGCGACACGTTGCCGGCATAGCCGGTGGCAAGCAGAGCGAGTCCGGCCATGATGTCGATGCACAGCAGCACGGCACGTCCGAGCTTGGCCGCGGGGCTGCGACGCTTGCCGCCTTTGCCCTTGCCTTTGTTCTTGCCCTTGCGCTGCGAGGCGCTGCCCGACGACGATGCGCCCCCGGCGCGGCGACGGCGCTGCGGGTTGGCCACCGGCTCTTTCGACGGGCTTTTGCCGGGTTCTATTTCCTTGCTGTCGGCCATGTAATCAGAAGAACCAGTGGTTGTTGAATACGCCCTTGCGCTTCCAGTAGATGAGCAGCAGGAAGCCGAATATCATGCCGCCGAGGTGGGCGAAGTGGGCGACGCCGTCGGCGGTTCCGCCTACGCCGTAGACCAGCTCAAGCACGAAGTAGCCGATGATGAGCCACTTGGCCTTGACGGGTATGGGAATGAAGAAGATGTAGACAGGAACGTTGGGGTAGAGAAAGCCGAAGGCCAGCAGCACGCCGTAGATGGCGCCCGAAGCTCCGACGAGCGGAGTATTGACAAGGCCGTAGAGCTCGCGCAGCTCGGGCAGCAGCGAGGTGACGAGGCGCTGGTCGAACTGGCTGAAATCGACGTAGCCGTGATTCTCGATTATGTGGCGGCACAGCTCCGGATTGCCTATCAGGCTCTCGGTGTGGTTGATGAGGACGGCGAAGACGCCGAGCTGCACAAGAGCCGCGCAGATGCCGCAGGTCATGTAGTAGAACAGGAAGCGCGCCGAGCCCATGGTGCGCTCTATGGTACGCCCGAAGATGAAGAGGGCGAACATGTTGAAGAACAGGTGGCCGAAGCTGCCGTGCAGGAACATGTAGCTGATGAGCTGGAATGGCCGGAAGTCCGGCGACGTGAAGTAGTACAGCGCCAGATGGCGCGTGAAGATGGCATTGGCCTGTGACGACAGTGCCATTACGCCGAATATCAGTGTGTTGAGGATGAGCAGATTGAGAACAACCGGCGGTATGTTGCGGAAAATGGATGGCTGTCCGTTGTACATATTGGTAGCTTGGAATGAATTGACCTATTGATTTGACGGCAAAGTTACGAAAAAAACATCTCTCGGCAAAAAGCCCCGATTCTTCGCGAGTCGGGGCTTCTTTAATCTGATTCCCGTTGTCCGCGGGGCGGAATGGGAAATGGAATGTCTTATTACTATTTGTTTGACGTCTGAGGCCTGCGATGGTTTAATGCGTCCGCGATGATTAACATCGTTTAACGTATGCGTGCTTGTCCGTGGCATTCGCCTTTCGTAATTTTGTTCCTAACCAAAAAGACCGTTTTTCCCAATGCTGACCATCGTACTTTCGTTTATCATAGCCATCATGCTGGCTCTCTATGTGGCCGAAAACCGCCGGAGCGCACGCCGTCTGGCCGAGTCCGAGCGGCGCCGCGAGGAGACCGCCCGCGAGCTCTCCGACGCACTCGCCGCCAAGGCACGCCTCGAGGAGCGCGTCGCCCAGCTCGATCGCGAGCAGGCCCGCCGCAGCGCCGAGACCGAGGAACGCTTCAAGGCCATGGCCACGGGCATAATGCTCAAGACGGCCACGGCAATGCAGCAGCAGAACGCCCTCGGGCTCACGGCGGCCCTCGAGCCCGTCAAGGAAAATTTCGAGCAGTTCCGCCGCACCTTCGCCGACCGCACCGAGCGCGATGCCGCCGAGCGTCTTGCCCTTGGCGAGCGCGTGCGCGAGCTTATGGAACTCAATTCGGTGATAGGACGCGAGACACGCCGCCTGACCGACGCCCTGAAAGGCAACTCCAAGCTGCAGGGCGACTGGGGCGAGATGATACTCGAAAGCATCCTCGAGCGCTGCGGCCTGCAGCGCGGACGCGAGTTTACCGTCCAGACAGGAATCGAGGACGACAACGGTCGCCGTCTGCGCCCCGACGTGGTCATCAACTACACCGACAGCCGCAAGATTATCGTGGACTCCAAGGTGTCCATCCAGGCATACCTCGGAATGCTCGACGCCCGCGACGACGAGCGGCGCCGCAGCCTCGGCCGCGAGCATGTGGCCTCGGTGCGCAAGCATATTGCCGAGCTCAAGGGTAAGAACTACCAGGACTTTGTCGACGGCGCCAAGGTGGACTTCGTGCTCATGTTCATCCCCCACGAAGGCGCATACCTGGCGGCCATGCAGCTCGAGCCCGACCTGTGGCAGACGGCCTACGACGCCCACGTCCTCATCGTGTCGCCCACGCATCTGATGGCCGTGGTGCGCCTTGTCGAGCAGATGTGGCGGCAGGACCGCCAGAACCGCAACGCGCAGGAGATTGCCCGCCAGGCCGGACTGATGCTCGACAAGTTCCGGACCTTCCTCGAGGACATGGACCGCATCGACAAGGCGCTCAACAACGGCCGCGACGCATGGAACGACGCCTTCGCCAAGCTGAGCACCGGCACCGGCAACCTCGTCAGCCGCGCCGCCCGTCTGGGCGAACTCGGCGCCAAGGCCCGCAAGGACCTCCCTCCGCGCTATCGTCCCGAACCCGAGCCTGACAGCCCCGCATCCGAAGACTGACATCCATACTATAACTGGCACCGCCCGGCATGTTCTGCCGGGCGGTGCCGCTATTGGAATGGATGGTATGTATCAGTGCTTTGTGCCTTTGCAGCCTTTGGCGCCTTTGACGCCGCCGCCCATGGCGAAGATGTTGGCGTCGTAGCTGACGGTCTTGCTGCTCTGGTCGCGCTTGCGCTTGAGGGCGAGCTGGACGAGTTTGTCCATGAGCTTGTCGAAGGGCAGTCCGGCGGCGTCCCAGAGGTAGAAGGAGAGCGAGCCGGGGATGGTGTTGATTTCGTTGACGTAGATGTTGCCCGAGTCGGTGTCGATCATCAGGTCGACGCGGCTGACGCCGTGGCAGCTGAGCACGCGGAATGTCTCGCCTGCAAG
>JAIDUY010000005.1 GCA_029059965.1 Muribaculaceae bacterium | reverse complement strand
GGCTGAGGGTGTCGGGGCGGGCGTAGAAGTCGGCCAGCGCCTTGCGGGCCGTATCGTTCCAGCGGAAGCCGCTTGCCCAGCCCTTGGCGGAGCCGAGCACGTCGCTGTTGGAGAAGCCGCCGCAGAACACTATCATGGATACGTCGGCGAGAGTCTCGCGTCCGCTCATGAGGTCGGTCATATGGACGTCGCGAACGTCGAAGCCGGCGGCGTGGAGCGAGTATGCCATCTCGCGGTCGCCGTTGACGCCTTTCTCGCGGATAATGGCGGCCACTACCCCGCTGCGTCCCTTGCGTTCGGCCTCGAGACCCATTGCGGCGAAAGTGCCTTCGAATCCTTCGGGCATACGCACCACCAGGGGCTGTCGGCCGAGATTGGCGAAGCGTGCGTCGGCGCACTCGCGGCTGCTCTGCAGGGGCTCGAACGATGCCGATACGGATGCCCATACTTTGCGCATCGAGGGCACGGAGACGAAGATGTCGCGGCCTGCATGGCTGATGGACAGCACGTTCTCTTCGGAAGGTGCGCCGATGGGGAAGTAGCGCACGCCGGCACGGTCGAGCACGGCCTCGGCGGCGTCCTTGTGGCTGTCGTCAATCTGAAGCACGATGGCGGGGTTCTCGGCGAAGAGTATCTTGACGAGGTCGCTCTCGCCGTACATGGCGAAGCCGTCGGTGTAGAAGTTGATGCCGCCCGAGGTGTTGGCGAAGCACATTTCCAGCAGGGTGGTCACCAGACCGCCTGCGCTGACGTCGTGCATGGCGGCCACCATTCCGGCGCCGACGAGTTCCTGCACGGCATTGAATGCGGTGACGAATGCCTTTGTGTCGGCAACGTCGGCCACGGTGTCCCCTACTCTGCCCAAGGTCTGAGCCAGTGCGCTGCCCCCGAGAGCGAGCGGGCAGGAGCTGAAGTCGATGTAGTAGAAGCCCGAGTCGGCGCCGCGGCGAGCCACGGGTCCCACGGCCTTGCGGACGTCGCTCACCTCGCCGGCGGCGGAGATGATGACGGTGCCGGGAGCCATGACCTTGCTGCCGTCGGGGTATTTCTGGGTCATCGACAGGCTGTCCTTGCCGGTGGGAATGTTCACGCCGAGGGCTACGGCGAAGTCGCCTGCGGCCTCGACGGCGCGGTAGAGGGCTGCGTCCTCGCCGGCATTGCGGCAGGGCCACATCCAGTTGGCGCTGAGCGAAACGGCGTCGAGTCCGCCCTGCAGCGGAGCGCAGGCTATGTTGGTAAGTGCCTCGGCGATGGAGAGGCGGCTGCCTGCGGCGACGTCGGCAAGGGCTGCCTGCGGGGCATGGCCGATGGAGGTGGCGATGCCGGCGCGGCCGCGGTAGTCGAGGGCCACGATGCCGGCGTCGGCCAGCGGGAGCTGGAGCTCGCCCTGGCACTGCTGCATGGCGGTGCGGCCGCCGACGCTGCGGTCGACTTTATTGGTGAGCCAGTCCTTGCTGCCCACGGCCTCGAGGCTGAGCACCGCTTCTATATAAGAAGGTACGAGGCTGTCGTCGGTCTCGACTGGCGCGAAGTGTGGCTTGACGGTATTGTCGCGGATGACGGTCTTGGGGGGATTGCCGAGCATGTCGGCAACGGCGAGGTCGATGGCTGCGCGACCGGAGCTGCGGCGGCGGAACACCAGACGGTGGTCGCCGGTGGTGCGGCCTACGGTGAAGAGGGGCGCGCGCTCGCGGTCGGCGATGCGGCGCACGAGGTCGAGGTCCTTGTCGTTGATTACGAAGCCCATGCGTTCCTGGCTCTCGTTGCCGATGATTTCCTTGTCGGACAAGGTCGGGTCGCCCACGGGCAGTGCGTCGATGTCGATTTCGCCGCCTGTGCCCTCGATAAGCTCGCTCAGAGCGTTGAGGTGGCCGCCGGCGCCGTGGTCGTGGATGCTGACGATGGGGTTCTCCTTGCTCTCGGCGAGGGCGCGGATGAGGTTGGCCACGCGCTTCTGCATCTCGGGGTTGGCGCGCTGTACGGCGTTGAGCTCGATGGCACCGGCGTAGCGGCCTGTGTCGACGCTCGACACGGCACCGCCGCCCATGCCGATGCGGTAATTGTCGCCGCCGCTGAGGACGACGCACTGGCCGGGCTCGGGCTCGCCCTTAATGGCATCGCGCGCTGCGGCGAAGCCTACACCACCGGCAAGCATGATGACCTTGTCGTAGCCGTAGACCCGCTCGTTCTCCTCGTGTTCGAATGTGAGCAGAGAGCCGCAGATGAGGGGCTGGCCGAACTTGTTGCCGAAGTCGCTTGCGCCGTTGCTGGCCTTGATGAGGATGTCGGCAGGCGTCTGGTAGAGCCAGCGGCGCTCCTGCACGGCTTCCTCCCAGCGCAGGGGGCCGGCGGGACGCAGACGCGGATAGGATGTCATGTAGACTGCCGTACCGGCCAGCGGGAGGCTGGCGCGGCCACCGCCGAGGCGGTCGCGGATTTCGCCGCCGCTGCCTGTGGCGGCGCCGTTGAAGGGCTCGACAGTTGTGGGAAAGTTATGTGTCTCGGCCTTGAGCGAGAGCACCGACTCGATGTCGCGCTCGCTGAAGAGCGAGGGCTCGTCGCCACGTTCGGGGGCGAACTGGCGCAGCACGGGGCCTTCGACAAAAGCTACGTTGTCCTTGTAGGCCGACACGAGGCGGCGGGGATTCTCGGCGCTGGTGCGCTTGATGAGCTTGAAGAGCGACACGGGCTTTTCCTCGCCGTCGATGATGAAAGTGCCGTTGAAGATTTTGTGACGGCAGTGCTCGCTGTTGACCTGCGAGAAGCCGAAGACTTCGCTGTCGGTGAGCGGACGGCCGAGGCGTTCGGACAGACCGGACAGATAAGCCTCCTCCTCGGCGCTGAGGGCCAGACCCTCGGCTGCGTTATAGGCGGCGATGTCGTCGATTTCCACCATAGGCGCGGCCTGGGCGTCGGTGTCGAACACGTCTGCGCCGGGATTGGTGTAGACCCTGCGGAGCATAGGGT
>JAIDUY010000499.1 GCA_029059965.1 Muribaculaceae bacterium | reverse complement strand
GTCATGGATTGAACTACATGATGTTTGCCGCGTCGGTCATCTCGTCGTACTCGGGCGAGTCGGCGGCTTTGCCGCTACGGACAAGCTTGAGCTGCTCGACGATGCCGTTGACAACCTGAGGCGTCAGCGGATAGAACAGAGCCACAAAGGCTGCGAGCGCCGCCACTGCCGCGGGGATGAAGGACATAAGCATCCACAGGCAGCTGATGGCCGAGTCAGGCTGCGACACGCCCGAAGTGGCTTCGGAATAGCCGCAGGCGCTGAGGAGCCACAGCACGGCAGCTCCGCCGAGGGCTCCGCCGAACTTCTGCGCCATCGACGACGACGAGAAGATGAGGCCGGTGGAAGCCGTGCGGTACTTGAGTTCGGCGTAGTCGCTCACGTCGGCGTACATCGACCAGATGAGGGGCGACATGATGCCGGTGAGGATGCTGATGACAATCTGCATGCCGAGCATCATCCAGTAGCCGGCGGGCGACAGCGGAATCAGGAAGAAGACAGCGCTGAGGCCGAACAGAAGCACATTGACGGTGATGAAAGTGCGCTTCTTGCCCAGACGTGCCGCGATGGGACAGGTCAGAGCCACGCCGAGCATATTGGCAATCTCGCCCACGCCGAGGAAGAGGCCGGAGTAGAACAGGATGTTGCCCAGCGTGCCGAAGTCGAGGTGGGCGTTCTCGCCGATGACGTCGGCGAAGAAGTAGGCCACGGTGGCTCCGCGGACGGTGTTGAACAGGTTGAAGCACAGCGCAGCGCCGATGAGCAGCCACCATGGGCGGTTGGAGAGCAGCGACTTGAAGTCCTTGCCGACAGATGCTGTCGACACGGTCTTGATGTGCTCGCGGGTCATGGCGAAGCAGCACAGGAACAGCACCAGACAGGCCACGGCGATGACACACATGGCCATCTGCCAGCTCGTTGCCGGCGAAGCGCCGAAACTGTCCTGGAAGAGCCTGCACAGAGGCTCCCACGAGAACAGGGCCACGAAGGAACCGGCATAGGCGAAGAACATGCGGAAGGACGAGTAGACCGTCTTCTCGCGGGGATTGTCGCTGATAACGCCGAGCATTGCGCCGTAGGGCACGTTGATGCCCGTGTAGACGGTCATCATGAAGATATAGGTCACATATGCCCACAGCAGCTTGCCGGCGTAGGAGAAGTCGGGCGTGGTGAACAGCAGGATGCCGCACACCGAGAAAGGCACGGCCACCCACAGCAGATAGGGCCTGTACTTGCCCCAGCGGGTGTGGGTGCGGTCGGCAATCACGCCCATCATCGGGTCGGACACGGCGTCCCAGATGCGTGTCACCAGCACCAGGAGAGCCGCGTCGGTCAGACGCAGGCCGAAGATGTTCGAGTAGAAGAACGGAAGATAGTAGCTGAATACCTTCCAGAACATCGACGACGACATATCGCCGAAGCCATACCCGATTTTTTCCTTGAGGTTTTTCATGGTATGATATAGAATTACTGAGCGGTGGATTCCTCCTTGTGTGCCATGAACTCAAGGTTGCGGTCGATGAGTTCGTCGAGAGTGCGCACGGAGGCAGCCGTGGTGAGGCCGTCCTCGGGAGTGTTGAGACAGTAGTCCACCAGGCGGTCGACTGTGCTCGTGGCCACGTGCATGCGGGTGTCGGACGATGCGTAGTAGATGAATACCTTGCCGTCCTCGTCTGCAATCCAGCCGTTGGCGAAGAGCACGTTCATCACGTCGCCGAGGTATTCCTCGCCCACGGGAGCCATGAAGTAGCCGCCGGGCGAAGCAATCTTGCGCCAGGGTTCCTCGAGCGAGGTCATGT
>JAIDUY010000498.1 GCA_029059965.1 Muribaculaceae bacterium | reverse complement strand
GGGAAGTGCGACGAGGCGGCCGAACTGCTCACCGACTTCATGGAATCCAACGAGCTCAGCGACCACGACAAGGCCATCTGCGGCTGGGCAATGTCCGAAGTCTACGCATGTTCCGGCGATACGGTGGCGATGAAAAACATGATGATTCTGTCGGCAATAGGAGACATGCGCAGCGCCACGCGCGAGTACATCTCGCTCCGCAATTTAGCGTTGGTGCTTTTCCGCGAGGGCGACCTCGAGCGTGCCTATCGCCTGCTGAATATATCGATGGAGGACGCCGCGGCATGCAACGCCCGCCTGCGCATACTGGAGCTCAACGACATCTACCCTCAGATAAACACTATCTACATCAACAAGATACGCAGTCAGCAACGCTCTCTGGCGCTTATGCTTGCCGTCATATCGCTGCTGGTGCTGGTCCTTGGCGTTGTCCTTGTGCGCCTGCGCAAGCAGATGAAACAGATTGCCGACTCCAGACGCGCCATTGCCGAAGCGAACTCCAGCCTCAACATGCTCAACAGCAGGCTGTCCGATACCAACGAATCGCTCAAGAAGGCAAACCGCGACATCGCCGAGTACTCCGAGCTCAAGGAAGTCTACATCGGCAAGTACATGGACCAGTGCATGAGCTATCTCGAAAGCATGGACAGCTACCGCAAAAGCCTGATGAAGCTCGCCGCCGCCGGACGCAACGACGAACTGGCACGCACACTCAAATCGCCGCTGCCTGTCGAACAGGAACTTAAATCATTCTACGAATCGTTCGACGAAACATTTCTGGACATCTTTCCTACCTTTGTCGAGGACTTCAACAAACTACTGCTGCCCGACGAGGCCATCCGTCCCAAGCGCGAACGCAGCCTGACGACAGAACTCAGGATTTTCGCCCTCATACGCCTTGGCATCTCCGACAGCGACCGCATCGCAAAGTTCCTCCGCTACTCCTTGACGACCATCTACAACTACCGCACCAAGGTGCGCAACAAAGCCGCCGGCGACAGGGCGCGGCTGGAGGAGGAAGTGCTCCGTATCGGGCGCTCGAGCCATACGTCCTGAGCCCTCGCGACACCTCAGAAATGCCTTAAGATACCGTCTTTCCCTTCAATCCCAACTACTTTAAAAAGCCACACGAAAAACATTTAAAATCTATAAATCAACAGCTTGCACACTGCCACTTACCAATAACACTACTTTTTTGGAACTTCCGTTGCGGAGGCACTAAGGATTTTTTAACTTTGCTGTCGCAATGAGTATTTTATATAACCAATCATACTTAAATCTAATCGTAATCTTATGAATCAACGTAGCACATGGGCAGGAATCCTGATGCTCATACTGCTGTTCGCAGCAGGGGCACCGGCGGCTTTCGCCCAGCAGTTGACCGTGACCGGTACCGTCACCGATACGACGGGCGAACCGGTAATCGGAGCAAGCGTTACTCTGAGCGGCGAGCGCACAGGCGCCTCGACCGACCTCGACGGTCACTATTCCATCCAGGCTCCGGCCAACGGCGTCCTCTCGTTCTCCTACGTGGGATGCAAGACACAGCTCGTGAACGTACAGAACCGCACCGTCATCAATGTAATCCTCGAAGAAGACGCAGCCCTGCTGGACGAGGTCGTGGTAATCGGCTACGGCACGATGGACAAGAAAGAACTTACCTCGGCCATCTCGCACGTCAGCAGCAAGGACTTCCTGTCGGTGAGCTCGCTCGACCCCTCGATGATGATTCAGGGCAAGGTCCCCGGCGTCTCCATCACCAACACCGGCGCAGGCGACCCCAACAACCAGGCCAGCATCCAGATTCGCGGCGTCAGCTCGCGCGCGGCAGGTCTCGGCCCGCTGATTGTAATCGACGGCGTGCCCGGCGGCAACCTCACCAACATCAACCCCAACGACATCGAGAGCTTCGACATCCTCAAGGACGGCGCGGCTTCGGCCATCTACGGCACTCGAGGCTCCAACGGCGTCATCCTCGTCACCACTAAGAAAGGCAGCAAGGACGGCAGCCTGCACACCACTTATACAGGTACCGTGGCTTGGGACGTCGTGAACAAGGAGCTCAACATGATGAACGCTCAGGACTACCGTGAGGTACGCCTCGGATGGGGCGACCGCGGCGTGGACCTCGGCGGCAACGCCGACTGGCTCGACGCCGTCACCCGCACGGGCTTCACCACCCAGCACACTCTGTCGCTCAGCGGCGGCAACGAACGCTCCAACTACCGCGTCAGCGCCGACTACCGCAATGCAAACGGTATCGACATGCGCTCGCACCGCGAGGAATACGGCGCACGCGCCGCTGTGATGCACACCACAAAAGGCGGTCTGTTCACCGCATCGCTCAACATCGCACCGCGAATCATCTACCGCGACAACGCCGACTGGGACGTGTTCCGCAACGCCATCGAGGCCAACCCCACCACTCCCATCATGGATCCCGAAAATCCCAACCGCTACTATAACTTCCAGGGACAGGTCGTAGGCTTCAACCCCGGCGAGAAAATGTCTCTCGAGAAAGACCATGCC
>JAIDUY010000497.1 GCA_029059965.1 Muribaculaceae bacterium | reverse complement strand
GCCACAATCTACCGCATGCTCGAGAACGAGATCATCCCCCTGTACTTCGAGAAAAACTCCAAGGGATGCTCGCCCAAGTGGATCGAATATATCAAGGGTTCGATCGGCGACATCGCTCCCCACTTCACCATGAAGCGCATGATCGACGACTATATCGACCGCTTCTACAACAAGGAAGCCGCCCGCGACAACCGTCTGGCAGCCGACAACTACGCCCTCGCCAAGCAGATTGTAAGCTGGAAGGAACGTGTGGCCCAGGCTTGGGACGGCATCAAGGTTCTCGAAGTCAACCACAGCGGCGAAATCTCGCAGAGCCTCACCGGCGAGCCCTTCCGTGTAGAGGTTGTCATCGACTCCAACGGCATCGGCCGCGACCTCGGTCTCGAGATGGTTGTCTACCGTCAGGAGAACGGCGTGGAGCAGCTCACCCGCACCGAGCAGTTCAAGATTGTCAAGGTCGAAGGCGACAAGATCACTTTCGAGCTCTCCGCTAAAATCAAGGACGCAGGCGTATTCCGCTACGGCTTCCGCCTCTATCCCAAGAACGCCGAACTGCCCCACCGTCAGGACTTCGCCTATACCCGCTGGCTCTGATTCAGCTGAAGCATATACGCACAGAATGGCCGCTTCCGCAACGCGCGGAGGCGGCTGTTTTTTGTTTGCTATTGACTGATGATTTTATAATACGTATATTTGTGTCTGTAATCCCAAATCCGAATACGCCATGAAACTGACCGAAAAAGACCGGAACGATTTGCTCGAAAAAGCGGCCTTGCTGTGCCTGAACGCCCACCGGGGGCAAGTCGATAAAGTCGGACAGGCATACTTCCAGCATCCCATGCGCGTGGCGATGCGATGCGCATCGCATGCCCAGAAGATTGTAGCTCTGCTTCATGATGTTATCGAGGATACCGACATGACTCCCGCCGGGCTGCTCGAGGCCGGATTCCCGCAGGAGATTGTCGACGGCGTGCTGTCCGTAACCCGTCGCGACGGCGAAAGCTATGAGGCCTTTGTGGTGCGTGCGTCCCGCAATCCCATCGGAAAGGTGGTCAAGCTCCACGACCTTGAGGACAATCTCGACTTAAGCCGCCTTCACGAGATAGACGGCCGGATGGCCGAACGCCTGTCGCGCTATCTTGCCGCCCGTCGCTTTCTGCTCGGACAGAATCCCGACTATGCCGCATCAGTGGAAAATAATGATTCTGTCGTCAACCCTAAACCTCTGCCGTCAAAGAGCGAATACTATCGCAGCCGCAGGGCTGAAATCAACGAAAGCCTCAGGTATCAGCTTCGCAACAAATCCGGACAGAACCTGAACAAAGACCGCCTGATGGTGCGCATGCCCGATGGCAAGGTCATCGCCGAGGCTGCCGCAATCGACACGTTCGCTGCAGTTCTGCGTCATTTCGGTTTTGAAAATGTCGACGGCGCCGGCATCCTGCATTACGGTAAATATCCTTTGGTTTCGAGGTCGAACATCGCCGGAAAGTACAAGGAAGATACACGAGGCTGGTTCGTGCTGTCCGACTGCTACACCAAGTTCAAGGCCATCTACATCAAAGCCCTCGCCCACCGCTACC
>JAIDUY010000496.1 GCA_029059965.1 Muribaculaceae bacterium | reverse complement strand
GCTCCTTCATCACAAGACAAAAATCACTCAGAGATATGCGACCCCAGCATTAACAAATATTGGGGAACCGGCTCTTACAGGCGGCAGACTGTTGTGGCCGAGGGGATGTCGCCAACCCACTGGCGCACGCGGATTTCGGTGCCTGCGGGGAGCGTGGAGATGTCGACGGGCTGACCGGCTTCGATGATGTTGCCGGTGGTGTCGGGATTGTTGCCGTCGGCGCTCCAGCGTATCACCGCGTCGGGATAGCTGCTGTTGACGGTCATGACGCCGTCGGCGACGAGCACGCCCGGCTGGCGCACGTGGTAGGCCAGACCTTCGGCTTGCCATTGTCCGATATGGCTGTTGGCCACGGCGTTGAAGCGGGCATCGCTATATGTGCTGTCGACGTTCCATCCGCGTTCGGCCAGACCGAGCATCTTGGGCAGAATCATGGTTTCGAGTCCGGCCTCGGAGCGTATGGTCTCGGCGAACACCTGACCCTGCACGCCCATGGGCTTCATGCCGGGTGCGAGGCGTGCGGGATAGCCCGCGAGGGCGTCGAACTCGTCGACATATCCGCCCCACGAGAGTCCGCGCTCGTCGGGATGGGGATTGTAGCACATGTCCATGTAGAAGTGGTCGACGTTGCTCAGCACGATGGGGAAGCCGGCGTTCCAGATGTCGCGGATGACGCCACCCTGACCCTGGCGGGGCAGTGTGCTCCAGCAATTTACGCTGTAGACCTTGGGGCGCAGGGCGTTATTGTAGGCTTCGGGATGACGCAGGGCTATCTCCTGCCAGCCCGACACGCCTATGCCTTTGGAGGCGATATAGTCGGCCACGCGGCTGACGAAGTATGCGTGCACGTCCTTGTCGTCGGCAAGGTTCTCGCGCTGTTTGAGCTCGTTGACGGCGGGGCTGCCTGCCCAAGCGTTGCGGGGCACCTCGTCGCCGCCGATGTGGATGGCACGCAGGGGCACACCTGCCTCGGCGTAGATGTCGGCAAGCTCGTCGGCGACGGTCTGCATGAAGCGGTAAGGCCCGGGCAGGGCGGGGTTCATGACATTGTCGTGGAAAGCCTGTGCCGAGGTGTAGCGCGAAGTATCGTCGGGCTCGTCGAGGCGGTAGTCGGGACGATTGCGCATGGCCACGATGGCGGCGCGGGCGTGTCCTGGCGATTCGATTTCGGGAATGACGTTGATGGCGAGCGAATCGGCATGGCGCAGCAGGGAAACCATATCGGCGCGGCTGTAGAAGCCGTTGGCCGTGCCTGCGGTGGCGTCGGGATTGCCGTTG
The DNA here is from genome assembly GCA_029059965.1 of Muribaculaceae bacterium. GTDB lineage: Bacteria > Bacteroidota > Bacteroidia > Bacteroidales > Muribaculaceae > CAG-873. The sequence goes on along the minus strand of JAIDUY010000496.1, from coordinate 3,239 downwards.
CCGGCGAAGATCTGAGGCAGGAAGCCCGGCTCGGTGCCCTCGGGGGTGTAGCCGCGGCGTGCGCCCGTGGCGGTGAGTTCGGGCAGAGCCGCCACCTCGAAGCGCCATGCCTCGTCGTCGGTGAGGTGGAAGTGGAGAGTGTTCAGCCCGTAGGAAGCCATGAGGTCGAGGATGCGGTGCATCTCGGCGGCGGGCTGGAAGTTGCGCGCCACGTCTATCATCAGGCCGCGGTAGGGCAGGTCGGGGCTGTCGGTGATGACGGCCTGCGGCAGGGTGCGTGTGCCCGAGCCGAAAGTGCGGCGCAGGCGCGAGGCGATGCGGGCGCGCTGCGTGCTGTCGGCGGCCACGGTGACGGCGCCGTCGGCGATGGTGACCGTATATGCCTCGGGATTTTCCGACGGGACGGCGTCGACGAAGCGTATGGCCGAGAAGTCGACCTCGGTCTCGCCTCCGGTGAGGCGTACGTCCTTGAACGAAGGCACGGCGTCGAATATGCCTGCCGAATCGCCCGCGAGGGCGGCGTTACGTTCGTAGATACCCTGAGGCGAGGGAGCAGCGGCAAGGGCAAGGGAGTCGTAGAGCAGATCGGCGCGGCTGAATCCGAGGTCGATGAGACCGCCGTTGCGTCCCACGCCGTGCACGCCGTCGGGCGAGTAGCACACCGACTTGATGGAGCCGCGCGTGACAATGGAAATCAGCACCGTGTCCTCCGGGCCGGCCTCGCGTATGCGCTGCGAGGCCACGGCATAGTAGCCGGGCACGAGCTCGATGATGCTGTCGAGGCTGTCGGCGGGAGTCATGCTGCGGGCGAACATGTTGAACGCCAGGCGGTCCATGCTGTCGGGTATTCCCGTCAGGCGGAAAGTCTGCACATAGCGGGAGACTCCTGTGGAATCCGTGCCCGTATTGGTGGCCGACCACAGGACTTCGGGAGCGGGCGCGCCGCTGCCGGAAACACAAGCGCCAAGGACAGCGGCTGCTGCCATTGGCGCGAGGATGGAAAGAAGTTTTCTCATAGGTATGGGATTGTCAGAAGTACCGTCGGACGGCATTCTCGAGTTCGTTCGGGTCGACAACGCGGTCGCCGATTTCGCCGTTGCGGTTGATGATGTAGCTCAGCGGCAAGGCTCCGACATTGTAGCTGCGCAGAACGGTGTCGCCGTCGGCGGGCGAGTTCCACACCGTTGTCCATGGCAGGTTCATTGCCGCGGCCTTCCATTCGGGTTCCTCGGCGTCGAAAGCCACCTGATAGATTTCCAGACCGGCGTTGTGGTAGCGGTCGTAGAGGGTGTTGAGCATGGCGTTGTAGGCGGGACTCTGCGGTATGTCGTAGGCCGTGAAGTTGAGAATCACGACCTTGCCTCCGGAAGCCAGTTCGCTCAGCGAGTGGCGTGTGCCGGTGTAGTCGTAGAGATTGATGTCGAGCAGTCCGGTTTCGGGCACCTCGATGACGGTGGTGCTGTCGGAGGGCACGAAGCGGCCCAGGGCGCGGCGGCCGTCGACATAGGCGCGGATGAGCGCGTGGCCGCGGGGGTCATCGGGATGGTGCAGTGCGTAGACCTGGGCGGCGGCGCCGTAGATGCGGTTGCCGAAGCTGTCGTTGGGGTCGAAGATAAGGCTGTTGCCGATGCTCTTGCTGACGGTGTAGTAGGCCACGATGCCGGTGGTGTCGGCAGTGATGGCGTTGGCGAGGGCGCGCTGGAGCTCGGGGCTGTTGGCGTTGCCGTGGGCTGCGATGATGCTGTCGACGGCGGCGAAGCCTTCGGCGGCGGGACTGCCGGAGATTCGTGCCGCGCCGAAATCATTGGCGGAAGTTTCGACAATGATATTGTCGGCAGAATCCACGGGGAAGTAAATGCTGCCGTGTCCGGGCAGGGTGAGGCGCATCAGCTCGGGATAGTGTGCGGGAGTCTCGGCGTCGTAGCCGAAGGCGCCGCGGGAGTCGGTGCGGAGACTGTCGACCAGCAGCCAGAGTCCGTTGCTGTAGTTCTCCAGAGCCATGGCGGTGCCTTCGGGAGCATCGTTGAGGACGCCGTCCACACTCCAGCCGGCGGGCACGGAGCAGGAGCCGAGGGCGAGCATGGCCGCTGCGGCGAATAATGCGCTTGCTGTCTTTTTCATCATTTGAAGTTCTTGGCTATTTCCTGAGCTATTTCGGCCATGCGTTCGGGGCTGACCTGCTTTTTCTCCTTGCGGAAGTCCATGTCCATTTCTTTTTCGATGGGCACGAGATGGATGTGTGCGTGGGGCACCTCGAGGCCTATGACGGCGGTAGCTATGCGTTTGCAGGGTACCGACTTGCGCAGGGCTGCGGCCACGCGCTTGGCGAAGAGCTGCAGGGCGGCGTATTCGTCGTCGTCAAGGTCGAAGATGTAGTCCACCTCATGTTTGGGCACCACCAGGGTGTGGCCTTCGTTCAGGGGGTTGATGTCCAGGAAGGCGTAGTGGCGATCGTCCTCGGCTACCTTGTAGGAGGGGATTTCGCCGGCTATGATGCGGGAGAATATCGAGGCCATGATTCAGAGACCGATTTCGAGGATTTCGAAGCGTACCTTGCCTGCAGGAACCATGATTTCGACGATGTCGCCGACCTTGTGACCCAGGAGTCCGTTGGCGATGGGGGTGGAGATGGCGATTTTCTTAGCCTTCATGTCGGCTTCGGAGTCGGCCACGATGGTGTACTCGAGTTCGGTGCCGCGGTCGAGGTTCTTGATGCGTACGCGGTTGAGCATCTGCACCTCGCTTGTGGAGAGCTTGCTCTCGTCGATGATGCGTGCGCCGGCGACGAGCTCCTTGAGCTGGGCGATTTTCATTTCGAGCATGCCCTGGGCTTCCTTAGCTGCATCGTATTCGGCGTTCTCGGACAGGTCGCCCTTGTCGCGGGCTTCGGCGATGGCGCGGCTGATGCGCGGGCGCTCTATGCTTTCGAGGCGGGTCAGTTCCTCCATTTTGCGGTCGTAACCCTCTTTGGTCATATAAGTGATTGCCATTGTATTCGGTTTTTGATTTAAGTTTCGGTAAAACATAAAAAAAGAGAACCCCGGCCACCGACGGTGGTCGAGAAGTTCGACGTGCGGCAGTGCCCTCACTGCCTGCGTGGCAAAGTTAGTACCTTTTTCCCGGCTTCCCCAAAATAAATCCTTAATAATAGTTAAGAGCCGGATCCCCAATATTTGTTAACGCTGGGGCGGTCAAGCGTCGTGCAGATGTGTTCGCGCAGTGAGGGAGCAATGCGGTTG